>JANXQZ010000968.1 GCA_025353235.1 Bryobacterales bacterium | reverse complement strand
TGCAGTTGGGGCAGACTTCCAACCAACTCTTCGCGGTCGCGCTCAAGCCAAGGCGGTAAAACTAGCGTTTCGCCCAGAGATTCCAAGGGTTCATCTACTGTAAAGCCGGGCAGGTCCGTGGCGATCTCGAAGAGAATGCCGCTAGGCTCGCGGTAATAAATGGAATGGAAGTATTTGCGATCCGTCACAGGCGAGACGCCTAAACCTCGGCTCACCAGTTTTTCGCGCCACGTCCGCTGCTGTTCGTCGGTCGGTACTCTCCATGCAATGTGGTGGACCGAGCCTGCACCCTGGCGGCCTTGATCGGCGTGTGCGGTTTCAACCAGGTCAACGATTGAATGCGCCCCTCCGGCACCGGTTTCGAAGCGGTGCCGCTTCCCGTCCTGCTCGGTTTTTCGGAAGCCCATGGTCGCTGTTAAAAGCTTTGCTGAGGCATCCAACCGACTCGTCGCGAGCGTTGCGCTGTGGAATCCCCGAATGGCCGCTTCGTCCGGAATAGGACCGCCTACCCAACCGGTGCGTGCGTCCGGCTGCTTCGAAGAGATAAGCTCGATGGCCATACCGTCGTAGTCTTGGAACGTGATCGCTTCTTCGTCGAAGCGTACGATCGAGGTCGGCTCAACGCCGTTTTCCCGTAACTTGCGGGTCCAATAATTCAGCGAACCGCCCGGGACGGCAAAGGAGGTAACCGTCACCTGTCCAGCCCCGGCCTTGCCTCGCGGCATGCCCCGCCAGGGGAAGAACGTCAGAAGTGTTCCAGGGTTGCCGGAGTAGTCGCCATAGTACAGATGGTAGGTTCCCGGGTCGTCGTAGTTGACCGTTAACTTCACGAGTCTTAGTCCCAGGATGCCTGAATAGAAGTCGAGATTCTTTTGCGGCTCGCCGGCAATCGCGGTAACGTGGTGGATTCCAGTAATCTGTTCCATACGGTAATAAGATGCGGTCAAGTAAAAACTGATTCACTTGACGTAAAGAATCTTGACATCAAGTATCAGTTCAGCTAGGCTTTGATTTGGATCAGGATTTAAGCGCCGTTCACACTTGGGTGATCCTCTGGAAGGCGGCCCGCTCGATTGAGTCTAGCGCCCGAAAGAACATCGATTCGCTCGGATTAGGGCTGTCCGATTTTGCCGTGCTGGAAGTGCTCCTCCATAAGGGTCCGCTGCCGGTAAACACAATCGGAGCGAAGATCATGCTTACCAGCGGCTCGGTTACTACGGCTATTGATCGATTAGAAAAGCGCGGGCTGGTAGCGCGTGGTTCGGATGCTTCGGATCGCCGGACCCGGATCGTGCATCTTACTAGCCCCGGGCGCAAGCTGATCGAATGCGCGTTTGCAGCGCATGCTCGAGGCATGGAGGAGATCTTTAGTCCGCTGGCGGCCAAAGATCGAGCTACCTTGGTACGACTTCTCAAAAAGGTGGGGCAATATGCAGAACGAACAAAGTAAAGCGTTGAACATCGGCCTGTGGGTTCTTCAGATCCTGGCGGCGGCGGCGTTCTTCATGGCGGGCGGATCTAAGCTCGCGGGGGCACCGGAGATGGTGCAAGTGTTCGAGAAGGTGGGCATGGGACAGTGGTTCCGATATCTTACCGGCATTCTGGAAGTTGGCTCGGCGATCTTGCTGGTGATTCCGGCTCTGAGCGGGTTAGGCGCGCTGATCCTTGTCCCGGTGATGATCGGCGCGGTAATTACTCATCTGGCGGTGATTGGCGGCAATCCTGCTCCAGCCATCGTGTTGCTGATCTTTGTTGCAATCATCGCTTGGTTTCGCCAAGATCGTACGCGCAGACTGCTTGTGCGATAGGCCGACAACGGTCCTTCACTTATATGTAAGGCAGCCACAAGCGCAGCGCGGCTCCAAAGATGCCAAGTCCCAGCGCGGTAGTCAGAAGTAGAAGACTGGCCGCCATCGCGAACTTGCCTGCCGCGCCGGCGCGATCCTGCGTGCGCAAATATATTTCCAGAACGGCGAGAGGCAGAAGGTATTGGGCGAAAGACAGAAAATCGAGGAACGAACCCTGAAACATCTCCGGATGGAAACCAGCGGAGCTTCCGTTGACGATCATCCAGAACATCGATCCTACCCGGATGAACCACGCTCCGCTGACCACCAGAAATAGACGAAGCGCCCAGCGTCGATGAACGCCAAATTTGCGGACAAGCGCATAGCGCAGAGCCATGGCTGCGCAGAACAAGATCAGGACTGCATTAAGGCTTATGCCGATGTGTTGAACAAAGTTGCCGAAGATCCCGCCACGAATCCAAACCATATACAGAGCGGTGATGCTGATGGCGAAAGCAGTGAGCAAGTACATACGCCCATTCCAGCGATGAAACAACGGTAGCCGGGCTCGGATTTGCGGAATCAGCTGGAGCGGTCCGCCGACGGTGATGATGACTGCCAGGAAAAGATGTAGCGCGAGGGCGAAATTGCCCATGCGATCCCCGCGGATGTATCCAGGAGAAACGACCTTGTTCCACCTGGCCAAATCCCCTTGTGCCATCGCACCGCCATAGAAGGACACAATATAGGCAACGAACATCCATTGGCCCATGACCGCCACCACAAACCAAATTGCGGCTGCTGCTTTTAAAGCTTTGTCCGCAAGGTGTGGGAGCGAATGCCGCTCTTCACGGACAGAACTTCTGACCATGGCTTCAAGACGAAATGTCCCTAACCGATGTTCAATGATTCTCCCAAGCTGGGCGCTCTCAAATCCGTCCGAACTTCTTGACGGCTTCCGTCACCGACTTAAACTTTTCGATGAACGGCAGCATCTGGTGTTCTGTGTCGTCAAGCTGCTGCGCTTTCTTCAGCACCTCGGCCGCCTGGGCGCGCGGCACTACGGCTACCCCGTCTTCATCCGCCACGATAATGTCGTTAGGATTCACGCGAGCTCCTGCGCAGGTGACCGGAATATTCGATCCCGCAAAGCGATAGTGGTTGATCGTCGTCGAGGGCGCGATGCCTCGGCTGAACACCGGGAATTGCAGCTTCTTAATTTGAGGCGTATCGCGAACCGATGCGTCGATCACGGCTCCCGCTAAGCCGCGATACTTCATCGCGGTCGCCATCAAGCCGCCGATGCCCGCGTAGTCCACTCCATCCTCCAGCACCATCACATACACCGAACCTGGCGCTGCGGAGTCAATGGCGTTCAGCATGCCCTGCGAAGCGGACGCACCCTCTTTGTGCTCCTCTTTTTTCAGCAGCACGGTAACAGCCGGGCCTGCAAATTTAGAGGTCAGCACCGGCCGCATGTCGTGCGTCATATACGCCTTCGTTCCATAGAGTTGCTCCATCGCGTCGGCGACGGACGCAACTTCCACCATGCGGAAGGCTTCAATCATGGGATCTCCCGCCGGTTGGGCGAGCAGCCATCCTGCCAGGCCCAGGGTGGCGATTGCAATGGGAACGATCAGCTTTTTCATGACGAATTACATCTTGGCGAACGCGTTGTAGAGTTCCCCGATTTTTGCCGACTCGGCGTCACCCCCATGGATCACCACGCGCCAGCGGAAGCGCAACGACTGCCCTTTTTCCAAGGTCCAACTGCTTTCCGGCTGAGTCTTGTCGAACGCTTGTTGACCAAAGGGATCGAGCGCGAATAGACCGTAGTCCCGTGCATGCCAGTAAGTCGGATGGCGCGGGTTGGAAGGATGGTCCATGATGGCGACCCCCACTTTTTCGCCTTCCACGTCGCCTGAATAATCCACCCACTTCGACTTATGGCCCCAGACGTCTTTCATCCCGGACTGGCCTTCTGCATTCACCATCTTTCCGCCCTTCTTTTCGCTCATGGAATCCGCAAGGCGAATCGCGAAGGCCCCCTCCTTGGTGTCGCCGAACACGACCTTCCCGGAGGCCGTTAAGGTGATGTCGAAATCGATGGTGCGGAGGGCCGGGTCGGAGTAAAACGTCATAATCCGGTTCTCCATCAGCTCCACTTTTCCGCTAGGATTCTTCCAGTCCGCGACCATGGTCAGAGTACCCGCTTTGGCCCCGTCGTTCCACTTCGTATCGCGAACGACGATGTGGCCGATGTTGGGCTTGGTATAGGACGGATCATTCTCCCAAAACTTGATCGAGTTTACATCGTCGTAAGAGAACCACAGTCCGCGGTGGTGGGGATGATCCCGGCTTTCCCCTTCCACCATCTCCATCGGATAATGCCTGGTGACAATTTTGCCGGACGCCGAGCGCAATGGGGCAAGGTAAGGCTTGCCAACATCCGTGCCGGCGTGGAACTCGGTGAAGGGCTTGCCGTCGATGTCGATGCTGATGGTGTCGGGCGCGAAGCGCACTTGGGCGGCGAGCGGGAGCGCCGCGAACAGATACAATGCTGACCTGAGAATCATTTGGTTAGATTAAATCACAGTTGGGCGTGGCCTGTGATGTCCGATGAAGGCGAAGCCCCGCTCCCTTACGGTCACGGCTCGGTAAGGTACTACCGAGCATCACACCCGGCGGTCGGTAGCGTCTATTTAACCGCGATCGTCAGCCCGAACTGAGTCGTAAAGCTACCCATCGTCAACTCCAGCGGCAACTGCGGACCCGTAGCGATATCCGGAGGCAGGAACACGTTCATCTGGAACAGTCCCGAGACTTGGCCGGGAGCCGATCCAACATAGCGAATCGGGACCGACACCCCGCCGATCTTTGCCGATGCTGAAGAGAGCGGCATGCGAACGTCAACGGTCACAATGCGCCCGTCTTGGCCGGCAGGCATCGTCTGGCCCTCGCCTGTGCCGAAGATCGAAATGACCGAGCCTCTTGCAGCGGCGAAGGTTGGGCTATTCACCGTGCCGTCCTGATTGACTACGGCTGCCTGCCCCCGCCCTGACCCGTCGATCGTGAACACGGCGGGAGCGGTATTTTCCACGTGGAAGCCAATAGGATCGGAGGTCACGCCGGCAACCTCCAGCACGATATTCGTCCCGATGCGGCCATAGACGTTGTAGGGCACGATGGCGTTGATCTGATCGGCCCTGACAAACAGCAACGGAGCAGGGATGCCGTCAAACAGCACGCGGGTGCCCGCTACCTGCGTATCGATAGCGCCTGATGCGAGCAAAGCGGGTCCGGCGCCTGTCGTCGGCCCAAGGCCCGTGCCGGTGATGGTGATAATTTCCCCTGGGGCGACTGGACCGGGCAACAAGCTGGCCGCGTTCAGAATCGAGCGCACGAAAGCCGGGGAATTGGTACCGCCGACAGTCAGCGTTACCGGAAGCGTTTGTGCCGGAATCGAAGTATCGGTTGGCGCTACCGTGACAATGCCGGAATAGCGGCCTGCGGCGAGTCCGGACGGATTGGCCGCAACGGTGAGAGTGGCAGGCGTAGTTCCGGAGGCCGGGGTCACCGTAAGCCATGTGCCGCTTACTCCGGCAGTGGCAGTTGCGGTGAACGAAAAAGGAGATCCTGCGCTGGTAACGGCCACCGTCTGGGGGGGCGGCGCCTGCCCGCCTGCGGACGAAGAAAACGCCAAGGCAGCAGGACTAAAGACGGCCCCGGAGGCAACCGCAACGGTGAGCGATACAGGTATCACGAGCGGAGCTCCTGCCCCATTGACAGTGATGGTGCCTTGATACGCTCCCACCGCAAGCCCCGCCCCGTTCTCGCTCACAGTAAGGGTGGCCGGAGTGGTTCCGAGAACAGGCGAAACGCCGAGCCACGGAACCGACGAGACTACCGTGAAATTTCTGGGGACGGAACTGGCCAATTGCACCGTCTGAGGATTCGGCGCAGTTCCACCTGGAGACTGCGTAAACGAGAGGGAAGCAGGCGATGCCGTGAACGAGTCGGCCGTGATTGTGAACGCAACAGGAACCGTGACCGGGGTAGCGCCGCCATTGATTGTGATCGTGTCCTGATACGAGCCGGCAGTGAGTCCCGCCGGGTTCACCGTCAGGCTTAAGCTGGCTGGAGTGGTCCCGCTGGAGGGAGTAATCACGAGCCAGGGAGTGGTCCCCGAGGCAGTGAAGTTAGTGGGGCTTGGACTCGACAATTGCAGGGTCTGCGCAACCGGTGCGGCGCCGCCCGAAACTTGCGAGAACGTAATGGTTGCTGGAGAAACGGTGATCGCGTTCGAAGCAACAGACACCGTTAGCACTACAGGAATGGTTACCAGCGTCGGGCCTCCAGTGATCGTAATCGTTCCTTGATAGGTGCCTGCCGCCATGCCCGGACTCGCCGAAACGATCAGCGTGGCCGGCGTATTTCCGGTCGCGGGTGAAACCATGAGCCAAGGTTGGTCCGAGGTCGCGGAAAATCCCGTGGAGCTCGCTGCGGTCAGTTGAACGTTTTGGAGGCTGAAGGCATTCTGGCCGACCACCTGCGAGAACGCGATGGCAGGAGGAGTGGCGGTGATGGATGCCGAGATCCCGCTTGATAGAGTCAGCGTAACGGGGATCGAAGTGGTCGCAGCGTCTGTGGCAACGGTCACCGAGCCTTGATAAGTCCCTGCTGGCAATCCGAACCCGTTAGCCGAAATCGTCAGGGTGGCTGGTGTAGTGCCCGATATGGGAGTCACGCTCAGCCAGGAAGCTCCCGAAGTCGCGGTGAAATTGGTCGCAGTACTGCTGGTCAACTGGACGGTTTGGGCGTTGGGAGCGGTCCCGTTCACGTTCTGCAAGAACGAGAGGGAGGCAGGCGTGGCGGTGATCGCGCTGGCTGTACTGCCGCTCATCACCGTGAACGTAACCGGGATGGAGGCCGTGGTCGCTCCCGCCGTGATTGTGATGGCGCCCTGGTAAGTCCCGGCAATCAGCCCTGCCGCATTTACGCTGATGTTCACCGCGGCTGGCGTGGTTCCACTGGTCGGGCTAACCTTAAGCCAGGATGCAGTCGGAACCGCCGTGAAACTGACGGGGGTTGTGCTGCTGAGTTGAACGCTTTGCGCTGCCGGGACCGTTGATCCCAGGGTTTGCGAAAAAGACAGCGAATTGGGCGTGGCAGCCACGGCATTGCTGGTGCTGCTGGTAACTGTCAACGTTGCAGCAACCGTAGTAGTGGCTGAGCCTGCAGTGACCGTGATCGAACCTTGATAGGTCCCTGGAGTCAAACCGGCCGCGTTCACAGTAAGGGTCAGAGTGGCTGGAGTAGCTCCGCTGGTGGGAGTTACCGCAAGCCAAGAAGCCGTAGAGGCAGCCGTAAAGGTGGTAGCATTCGGGCTGGTCAGCTGCACCGTTTGCGTTGCTGGCGCTGACCCGCCAAGTACTTGGGTAAAGCTTACGGAAGAGGGCGTAGCGGTGATCACGCTTCCGGCGTTGGCCGAAATGGTTAAGGTAACCGGGACCATGCTCGTGGTTCCGCCCGAAGTAATCGTGACGTTGCCTTGATAGGTTCCAGCATTCAGCCCCG
>JANXQZ010000966.1 GCA_025353235.1 Bryobacterales bacterium | reverse complement strand
TCCAGGGCCAGACCGGCAATCCGCACTTTTCGCCCGACGGCAAATGGGTAGCGTTCAGTGGTGAATATGCGGGCAACACCGACGTCTACGTTGTGCCGGCCGCCGGTGGTGAACCCAAGCGCCTGACGTGGCACCCGGCCTCGGACGTTGTGCAGGGGTGGACGCCGGACGGGAAGAGCATTCTTTTTGCCTCCCCTCGCGCCAGCGCCGCCCCTGCGGCCGCGCCGAGATTCTGGTCCGTTCCTTTCGAGGGCGGCGTAGAAGAGCCACTGCCGTTGCCGCGTGCTTACCAGGGCAAGATTTCGGCTGACGGCAAGCGGATCGCGTACCGCATGAATAACTCGTGGGACGAGGAGCGCCGCAATTATCGCGGAGGGCAGAACCGCCCCATCTGGATCGTGGACCTCAAGACCTTCGACTTAATAGCCCCGCCCTGGACTGACTCCAAAGACATGGATCCGGCATGGGTCGGAGACACCGTTTATTTCATTTCCGATCGCGACGGCGTTGCCAACGTATGGTCGTTCGACACGCGTTCTAAGAAGCTCGCGCAGGTCACCAAGCTAACGGATTTCGATGTGAAGAGCCTGGATGCCGGTGCGGGTGCGGTGGTCTTCGAACAGGCCGGCTACATCCACGAAATCGACGTCAAGAGCAACAAGGAACATATCGTCCCCATCACTGCCACGGGTGACTTCCCCTGGATGATGCCGCGCTGGGATGACGTCACCAGCAGGATGACGAATCTGTCGCTCTCGCCGACTGGCAAACGCGTGCTGGTGGAGGCTCGCGGAGAAATTTTCACCATCCCGGCTGAGAAGGGCGATGTTCGGAACCTCACAAATTCAAGCGGGTCGGCCGAGCGCGACCCGGCATGGTCGCCTGACGGCAAGTCCATCTCTTACTTTAGCGACCGATCCGGCGAATACAGCCTAATGATCGCCGCTGCAGATGGATTGACTCCCCCGCACGAGATCAAGTTCCCTAGCCCGAAGCATTACTATACGGCCTCATGGTCACCGGATTCGAAAAAGCTCTTGTGCAGCGACACCGACCTCAAGGTTTGGGTGATCGACGTGGCCAGCGGATCGGCGAAGTCGATCGGTAGCGATCCGTGGATGGTGCCGTCGCGCACGCTAAACCCGGTGTGGAGTCCGGACTCGCGTTGGGTGGCTTATGCGAGCCGCTTGCGCTCGATGTACCACGCGATATTTGTCAGCAACGTCGAGACCGGCGAGACCAAGCAGATCACCGACGGCCTGGCAGACGCTGTCTGGCCTGCGTGGGATGCGAACGGCAAGTATCTTTGGTTTTTGGCTTCCACCGATTTTGGCTTGAAGTCGCAGTGGCTCGACATGACTTCCTACGACCATGATGAGAATTTCGGTCTTTACCTCGCGGTCTTGAAAAAGGGCGAGCCCGGTCCGCTCATGCCCGAAAGCGATGAAGACAAGGGGGTGGGCAGCGCTCCTCCAGGGCCGTTGGAGGCAGGTGCCGAACAGGCCGGGCCGGGCCGAAATGCACGGCCTGAGGGCACCGGCGCGGATCATGCGCAGAGGCTGCCAGTTCGTGTCGAGATCGATTTCGATGGTTTGGGACACCGCATTGTCCCGGTTCCCGGTATTCCGGAACGCCAATACTCGCAACTACGCGCCGGGGCTGCGGGAACGGTATTTTACCTGGAGCCTTCGCCGGGACGCGCTCCCGCGTTCGATCCTGCGGCTCCGCCTCCCGGCAGCACGCTGCACCGGTATCGCTTGAGCGATCGAAAGGCGGCCGTATTCGTTACTGGAGTATCGAGCTACAACGTGAGTGCAGATGGCCACAAGCTGGTTTACCAATCGGGGGGCGGCACGGGTCCGGGAGCAGGAGCGCGAGCAGCCGCAGGGGCGGCCGGCGGCCCGTCGTTGTTCCTGGTAGACGCCGATAAAATCGCTCCTCAGCCGGCTCAGGGACGCCTCAACTTCGCGCTGAAGATGTACCTGGATCCGAGGCAAGAGTTCAAGCAGATTTTCAACGAAGGCTGGCGCAATCAACGCGATTATCTCTATGTCAAGAACATGCATGGCGCGGATTGGCCGGCGATGAAGGAGCTGTACGGCCAACTGCTGCCATATGTGAATCACCGCGCCGACCTGAACTACTTGCTCGACAATATGGGGTCGGAGATCGCCATCGGGCACTCCTATGTGCGCGGGGGCGACATTCCGGGTATGCCGGCGTCCCCGGGCGGGCTGCTCGGCGCGGATTTCACCATTGAGAACGGGCGTTACAAGATTGCGCGGATCTATGAGGCCGAGAGCTGGAATCCGGAGCTACGGGCGCCTCTCGCCACGCCTGGAGTCGACGTAGCGGTCGGCGATTACATCGTAGCGATCAACGGCTTGGAACTTAAGACTCCGGATAACATCTACCGGCTGCTGGACGGAACGGCGAACCGCCAGATTGTACTGACGGTGAACAACCAGCCTGGGATGGAAGGTGCGCGGCGCGTGACGGTCGTTCCGGTTGCGAACGAACTCGGTTTGCGGACACGGGCTTGGGTGGAAGACAATCGCCGGTTGGTTGAGAAACTATCGGACGGCAAACTGGCCTATGTGCATCTGCCGAACACGGGACAGCCGGGATACGCCAGCTTCAACCGCTATTACTTCGCCCAACAGGACAAGCTGGGAGCCATCATTGACGAACGTTACAACGGAGGCGGCTCGGCGGCCGATTACATAATAGACGCCCTGCAGCGCGACTTCGACGGCTACTTCAACAACGTCGCGGGAGACCGCTATCCTTTCACCAGCCCGGCCGCTGGCATCTGGGGGCCGAAGGTGATGATCATCAATGAAGTGGCGGGCTCGGGCGGCGACCTGATGCCCTGGATGTTCCACGCCCGCAACCTCGGTACGCTGGTGGGCAAGCGGACCTGGGGCGGACTGGTGCACACGGCCGACACACCGACGTTCGTCGACGGTGGCTCGGCAATCGCGCCGCGCGGCGGCTTCTTCAACCGCGACAACCAGTGGGACGTCGAGAACAAGGGACAGGCGCCGGACGTGGACGTGGAGAACTGGCCCAAGGACGTTGCCGCCGGCCACGATCCGCAGCTCGAGCGCGCCGTTGCGGAGGCGCTCAAGCAGCTCGCG
>JANXQZ010000960.1 GCA_025353235.1 Bryobacterales bacterium | reverse complement strand
AAAAATCGGTGGCAGTCAACGTTCCGCCAGCAGGCGATAGCTTCACGAAAGCGTTGCCGAAATCGCCCATACTGGGAAAGCCATTCATGGTCAGGGTGGTGTCAAAGGTTCCATTGGCCACCGAGAAATAAAGATTGCCCTGCGCATCGGCGGCCGGGCCTGCACCTGCTGCCCAAATGGCAGCTTCATTTCCATTGGGAGCGAAGTTGAACACGTTCTTTTGCGCCAGCGTGAGCTGGTCGTATCCGATGGTCCATCCGGTGTAGGGCCTAATGTCGCAGTGCGACGACCAACTCGTATACACGATGCCATTCAAAAGCAGTAGACCGGGTCTGTCTTTGTATTGCTTCGGATCGAACATGACAACGCCATTACTGCTGCCGTCGCCGTGTCCGGGGTAAGTGGCGGTTATGTTCACTGGTGACCCGAGCTGCTCGGCGCCCGTCGTAAGATCAAGAGCGTGCAGCCGATGAGAGTAAGTCGACCCGGACTTACTCATGGCTACAAGATAAATCGTCCCGTTCGAACCCGCGCTGCGATCGATCACCGGAGTCGCCGTAATCCCAATTTCAGGCGCCACTTGGTCGCAACCGCGCGCGTCGGATGTGGTTTCGCCTGCCTTAAGCAGGGACACGTGCCAGTAAAGTGACCCGCTGTCTGCGTCAAAAGCATAGAGGGAATCGTGCTCGCTCGCGACGAAGACAACCGTGCGCAAGCCATGACCCGGAACATTCAGGCGCGACACCACGAGCGGCTGCGCGTCTACCTTGCCATCAACCGGCAGTGTTAGGACTTTTCCGAAGGTTGCCGATCTCACGTTAGACGGAGTCAGGACAGTCTCCGATAGATTCTGGCCCGTGCGGAAATTATCGTTGTGATACGTCAGCACATCAACCTGGGCAAAAGCCAGTGACGTTACTGCTGAAAGAAGAATAAAGCGTGAACAATCCGACATATTGACCTCCTGGGTTAGAGGTCAATTCCGTCAGCAGCCGTTTCGTGTTTTTACTCCAAAGCTGACAGCGAGAACTTAGAAATAGAACTTGGCCGCAACTTGGAGAATGCGCATATCCCGTGCTCCGTTGTGCTCGCCGAAGTAAGTTCCTAATACTGCGGTACCCCCAGCAGGCCGCACATTGTTGGTTACTGTTAATCCATTGAAGTTGCCGAATATCGCATTTCCGGCCTGTCCAGCGCCGTTTACGACATTGGTGCTCAGGTTGAACCCCGAGAACTGCGGATGATTGAAGACATTGAACGCCTCCAGCCTAAGCTGCAAATAGCGTTTCCCTTCCCCACCCATCGGAATATTCTTAAATAGGGAAAGATCCTGGTTGTGGATTCCCGGATTGCGCAGGTAAAAGCGGGGATACGGCCCGGCATTCCCTACTCCGGGAACACTGAATGCAGCCAGATTAATCCTGTCTCCAGACTGAGGGTCGCCGTTCAGTAAAAAGCGCGGTGCTTGTCCCGATAAGTTTCCAGCAGAATAAGTCCCCAGCAGGCGGTTTCCGGCATCCTGCCCGGATACGCTCAGCCCCAACTCGGTCGGGCTTCCTGTTGCGACCGAGGTGTTTCCGGTCAGAGTCCAGCTATCGACGACCGCTTTGGCTACGCGGTTTCCTCCTAGCAGTCCGCTGGCTCTTGGAAGATCCCAGACAAACGTGCCCACGAAATAATGCGTGCGATCGAAGTTCGCCAGGCCGTAATCCAGGTGCGCGTTGCGAACGTTGGTGTAAGTGCCATCGTCGGAAACGGTAGTCGTGGTTCTAGACAGAGTGTAAGCAGCGCTGAACGTTAAACCCTTGGTGAAGCGCCGCCTGAATTCTATCTGGAGTGACTTGTAACTGGAGTTCGCGTCGAAATTATAGTAAGTGATGTCGCTGTAACCCTGATAAGGACGCAAGTAATCCACCGAAAGCGCATTCGCCCCGCTGAAACCTAAACCCGCAGCCGAATAGATAGACGGCAACCCGGGTTCCGACGCTGGAATCACTCCTGCGGCATACTTAGTCGGGTCCTGAGAAGATGCGGTGAAGGTAGACCCATATGCCGGCGCGTTGAGATTCGTTCGCCGCGCCAAGTGTCGGGATTGCGTGCCTACGAAGGATACGTCCACTACGGTGCCGACACCGATATTCCGCTGCACCCCGATGCTGTAGCTATAGATGGTAGGGAATGTGGAGTTCCTGTTAACGCCGGTGATGGTCAAAGGCGAAAGCGCGCCCCCGCCACCGCTGGTGATGTCCTGCAAATATCCATTCGAGAGCGTCGGGCTCAACACAAACGGAGGGTTCGTCGCGCCGAATCCCGTAATTCCACTTTGGTAGCGATCGAAGGTGATTCCGAAGCCACCGCGAACCACGGTCTTATGGCTGCCTGTCACATCCCATGCGAATCCCAGGCGAGGCTGAGGAAGAATAAGTGGAGCGTCGATCCCGCCTTTGGGATATCCTTTCGAGGCGAGCGTGATTCCATCGCTGAAGTTGCCGGAGTTGGGCACCAGCTTGCCGACGTAAAAGGCCGGGAGAGTGTTGGCTAGCGTTGGCGCAACTCCGAGAGACGGATCCACCGCCCGATAAGTAGCCGCGCCCGAGCCGCAGGTGGAAGCACCTACACATACAGGCCGAAAAATTCGCGGCGCTTTACCGGGATCGTACAAGCTGGGATTAAAGAATGCTCCGTCTCCGGCGCGATTGTATACGGGCTGATACCACGAGAATCGAATTCCCAAATCCAGCGTCAGCCGCGGATGGATCTTCCAGCTATCCTGCACATACCACGAGATATCGTGATAGAAGTAGTCGGCGTAAGGCTTCGCGTTATCTTGCCGGTAAGAAGTATAGACACCCAGAAGCGCGTTTGCGAAGGGATCGCCTGTGTTTAGCGGATTGCTGGCGACGTTGGTGAAGTCGAGATCGCTCTCTACGTGAGTCTGCGAATTGCTTGCATTTGAAGCGCTCTGATAATAGAAGCCGAACTTAAAAACGTGGTTGCCCTTCACCTTGGTCACGTTGTCCATCACATGCCAGATGGAGAATCGCTGATCGAAGATTCCGAACACTGATGTATTGGCGGTGGTTGCGCTGGCAATGCCGCCGAAATTCAAGCTTGGGATCAGGCCGCTTGCGTTCGCATCCGGGTAGAGCAATGGCGTACTGATGCCAGTCACGCTGCGTGTGGCTTTATTGTCAGAAGGCGCTATGGTTACCCCTCCCCGGCCGGCTCCGAAAATGAACTCATTGATCAGCGTCGGCGTAAAGTTGTTGGTCAGCGAGAGCGTGGGGATGCTGCCTGGCCCGTTCTTGCGATCAGTAATCGTGAGGGGCCAGTTCCAAGAAGCCGTGGTGGTCCCGTAGGCGAATTGCTGATCGTCGCGGTTGTATACCCAGCGGACGCTTAACCGCGTGGTCGAGTTAATCTGCCAATCGCCGCGAAGTATGTTCTCGCTGCGGGGATAGGAACTCGGCACTTGAGAGGTGTAGTTGTACACGTTGCCTCCCAAAGTTGTGTTCGAGGCAGGGATAAAGTTGAGGATCGATTTGCCCGGCCCATAGATGCGGCTCGCCGGGATCATATTGCCGGGAAATGCCGAACCCGTAGTTGGATCGTTTATCGTGATAGGCTTCCCGCTGCCATCCACTGAGTGCGAGAAATCGCCTCCGCGTTCCGCTGCCGTGGGCACCAGAATGTTTATGGAGGCAGCCTGCGGCACCAGTTGCCGATAGTATTCCTGGCTGATGAAGAAGAACAGTTTGTTCCTTCCGTTCACCACGTGCGGAATGACGATAGGCCCGCCAAAATCCCACCCGTAGTAGTTATAGCGATAGAGAGGACGCGGAAACCCGTTTGCCGAGCCGCCGCGCAGATTGTTGAAATACGGGTCGGCGTTTAAGCTGTCATGGCGTCGGAAATAACGTGCTCCGCCGTGGAATTCGTTGGTCCCGCCTCGAGTGGTGAGCGCGATGAAGCCGCCCCCCGCTCTGCCATACTCTGCCTGATAGTTGGACGTAAGAACTTTGACCTCGTCGAGCGCGTCGGGGTTTACGG
>JANXQZ010000954.1 GCA_025353235.1 Bryobacterales bacterium | reverse complement strand
GCGTAAACTAATCTGGATCCCGTCCGATGAGTATCGATGGTAGGGGAGCAATGTGGAATGGACGCCGAGCATGAAGAAAAACAGCTAGGATCGGCGTGGCACTTGAATTGCTTAGCGGTTGTGGTATGATTTCAAGAGCTGGATCACAATCTCCCCCGCTTGGCGCGGATTAGGTGAGTTAAGTGCCAGAAAAGATTGCACTTTGTTAACCCGAGAAAGGTTGAACCTTTCCAGGAGCAAGTGCGTCTAAGACCTTGAAACTTGTGAAAGAAAAGGAAAACAAAATAGGAGAAAACCCAATGACGAAGACCGAGTTGAACAAATACAAAGAATTTCTCGAAGCCAAACAGGCGGAACTTGCCAAGGTGCTGCGCAACCGTGACGGGATCACCATCGAAAAGAGTCCGGACGCTCTCGATGAAGTCCAAAACGCTGCAGAGCGCGAACTGGCCATCCGCAACCTGGACCGCGAGTCGAACCTGTTCCGAAATGTCCGAGCCGCCCTGCATCGCATGAACGAGGGCAGTTTCGGAGTATGCCTGCATTGCGAAGAAGATATTAGTCCCAAGCGACTGAACGCCGTGCCTTGGGCGCCCTTCTGCATTCAATGTCAGGAAATCGCGGACAAGCACCAGGAAGAAGGCAACGAGGCTATGGACGATTTCCTCGTCAACGCCGCCTAATCAGGCAAAATTGGGTTTTCTCGATGCAGGATTTGAACAAGGCGCGAGCTGATGTCTCGCGCCTTTCATTTCTTCAAAACAGAACGCCGATTGCTGAGATTGACCTGCCTGCCCCCTCGTGCTCGCGCCTGAAAGAGTGAAACATCTCCCCCTCACAGCAAGTGCAAATCCCCGATTTCACGATCCGTTCGCGCAGTAGGCCGGATCGGCACAACTGATTGTAAATTACATCTTCCAAATCTATTCGGGTTCGTTCCTCAACGAATGGCTCGAACTGCATCGCGACTTCCGGCCCTACCTCGAAGCAGCACTCCGCGATCCCCGGTCCGATTACCGCAAGCAGATCGTTTGGGTGCGAACCAACGCTCCGTTCCATTGCTTGTATCGTCTTGGAACAGATTCCCGAAATGGCTCCTCGCCAGCCCGCGTGAACCGCTGCGACCACCCGTTTCTCGGGATCGGCGATCAGAATGGGAAAGCAATCGGCCGTTCGAATCGATACGAACATCCCTGGCTGGCTTGTAACAAGTGCATCTCCGACGCCGACTTCGCCTGGCATGCCTTCGGCAATTAATACACGGTCAGAATGGATTTGGCGCACTGTTGTGAGCTGACGCTGGCCCGGCCAATCGCTGGAAAGCCGCGTTCCGAAACCGTGTTCCAGCCAAGCAAGGCTCGACAATAACGGAGCACGATAAACGTTATTGGAGTCCAGGATAAGCGGGGATATCACTGTGTTTCGCCCGGAGCGAAGCTTACTCCAATCGCGTAAGTTCGAGTTCCCGGCTGAAAATCAGGAGAGATCACGGGTCTGCTCAACCAGCCGTGCTTATGAGCGGCATGATCCACGTGGGTTCGATACACCGTCCTACCGATGAACCAACCCATTGCGCCGCCCACCACAATATCCGACGCATAGTGTTTCTGCGCCGCAAACCGTGCGGCGCTAACCGCACCCGCCAATCCATAGGCGAGCACAGGCACCCATTTCGTTTGTCCATACTCATGGGCGATTACCGATGCGAGCGTCCAAGAAGCAATCGCGTGCCCGGAAGGAAACGAATCCCCGCCCGAAAAGAAGTTGCCTCGCTCCTTCGTAGAATCTGGCCGATTCCGGCCAGCGATGGGCTTTAAAACCTCAACCACGATTAAGCTGTCCAGCAGCGCCTCTGAGCCGAGCACTCCAACCTCGCGTGCCTTCGGATTATCAAGAAGAACTCCGTAACCATAAAATCCCGCCACAAAGGGAACTACGCTGTAGGTGGCACCAATCTTCGATAGGTCATTTCCAAATCGGATCTGCCCGCCACTATTCTCAAATGTTTTGGATGTCCTGCGGTCGGTAGCCACCAGGGCTGCCGTAACCGCTCCAAAGCCGATCCACAATTTCGCGTCGCCGCGATTCATGCGAAACGGGCTGGTCCAAATCTCTTTCTGATCCAACCAAATATTGCCCAGCAGTTTGCGTCCGAGTGGTCTAAGGCTTTCCGTGTCGCCAGGATAGTAAACGCGATCCCGCGCATCTTCGCTACTTTGGTCCGGAATACTTTGAGCTGCCCCAGGCAGGCTAAGCGACACGAGCAGCAAGGCTGCGAACGATCTGGGAATGCACAGTAACATGATGAGCGTCTTCTCTATATGAGAGATTCCGTCCTTGGGAGTTAGTTTCAGAACCGGCCGCCTGGCTGCATTCCACCACTAGCACCACCGATTGGGAGCGGACGCATCGGGTCGCAGCACGGTGTGAAACACTCTTGGATGCAGTTTTCGCTATCCTAGTCTCAAGGAGTTGATGTTCATGGCAACAAAAAAAGCAGTAGCAGCAAAGAAAGTCACAGCAAAGAAGGCGGCAACAAAAGCGCCTCCAGCTAAGAAATCACCGGCTAAAAAAGCCCCCGCCAAGAAGGTCCCGGCTAAAAAAGCCGTCAAGTCAGCCGCAAAGAAGCGTTAACCCGTTTGGGTCAAATAGCCCAGGGTTAGCATTATCCTCTGGGCGGGGCTGGGCCATCAAGGCCCGGCTCTCCTTCGGAATTCAAACAGTACTACTCCTGCCGCGACGGACACGTTCAAAGATGAGATGGCACCCGCCATCGGGATCCGAATCAAAACGTCGCAATGTTTCTTGACATTCATATGTAGCCCGCGGCCCTCTCCTCCGAAGACGAACACAGTGGGTTGCGCGTACTCGGTTTCGGAATAGACCTGATCGCCGCGTTCATCCACTCCGTAGATCCAGAATCCTTTCTGCTTTAACTCCTCTAAGGCCTTGGTCGTATTCCCTATCCTGACAACGGGTAGATGTTCCAGCGCGCCAGCCGCCGACTTCGCGACGGTGTCGGTTAGACCCGCCGCCCGCCGTTCCGGGACGACCACGGCCGACGCCCCGGCCGCATGTGCCGTGCGAACGATTGCACCAAGATTGTGAGGATCTTCCACTCCATCCAGAAGAATCAAAAGCTTGGCTCCGGCGACAACATCGAGCCCAACATATTCATGCGCTGCGCCGAAGGCGATCACGCCTTGATGGTTGGCGCTATTGCTGGCCCTGTCAAGAGCGTCTCTCGGTTCAAAGCGGACCGGAACTCCGTTTTGGCGGCATAAGTCAATAATTTCCTGGATTCTGGGACCACCGCTATTGCGAGCAATCAGCACCCGGTCCAGAGGCCGAGCCGCGAGGAGAGCTTCGCGGAGGGGGTGAATGCCAGCGATGATATTGGTAGTACGCGTTTTCGTGTTCGTAGTTCCAGTCTACGACCACTCGCACGAAAGGGTTATAATGCCCGCAGAAGTGCCTGATCCTGTTGAGAACACGAGCACGCCCACCATCCCTGACAAATTGTATTTTAGAATCGGTGAAGTAAGCCGACTAACGGGAATCAAGCCGTACGTTCTCAGATTTTGGGAGTCGGAGTTTTCAGGGCTCGGTCCTAAGAAGTCGGGAACCGGCCATCGACTCTATCGCCGAAAGGACGTGGAGCTGGTCTTCCAGATCAAAAACCTGCTCTACGACAAGCGCTATACCATTGAGGGCGCCCGGAAAATCCTGGAGGGCCGCGCTGGCCCAGAGCGTCTTCCCACCTTGGAATTGAGCGTCGAAGACAACGCCATCAATCAAGCGGAGCTATTCCCGAATGCGGCCGCGCTTTCAGCGATTCGTAAAGAGCTAAGCGATATCCTGCAAATTCTTAGTTGATCGAGAACTTCGGTTTTGAAAGATGCCGCAGAATTTGAAGATGCGGTCCAAGGGCGTCATGAAGAGTTCCCCGATCGTGAGGCGAGCCTGCCAGCGTGGCGCGCATCTCATGAGCAATCGCACCCAGTAGTTCCATGCGCTCTTCTTCCTGAGTTGCGAACTGCTCCGCAATTCCCAGTTCGCGGCTCAACGAATCGAAGCTGGCCGATTCGGCCGCTTGGATCACCCGTTGCGCAATTTGCGCTATTTCTACATTCGGCATTCGTTCGCTCCTGAGAGTCTTTTCGGACGCAGATTAGCGAATATTAGCGATTCGTCGAGATTGCCTGAACTTTTTCCACCGAACCACCGATGAAGCAAGTGTAAGTAATTTAGCATGATTCGGCTCACACGCATCAACCATGTCCCGCTGGTAGTGAATTCGGACCTGATCGAGCATATCGAGGTCTCGCCGGATACCGCCGTTACGTTGATCAACGGGCAGAAATTTCTGGTGCTGGAATCGCCCGACGAGGTAATTTCCCGCGTGATCGAATTCCGCCGCCTGTCCGCCGATCGTCTCCCCCGCATTTTAGGATGCCAATCGGAAGCCTGACGAATTATGGCGGAAAAGAAAAAACCGGGGAGCGCGCAGCCAGACTTCGCGAGTATTGGAGGGATTGCTCTTGCTCTGGGCGGCATCGTCGGCGGGCTGCTGCTGGAAGGCGGCAAGATTCAAGACATCGGCCAAGTTACAGCAGCCATCATCGTGCTGTGCGGCACCTTCGGCGCTGTAATGGTTAGCACTCCGATGCGGGTTCTAAGAGGTGCGTTCAAACGGCTAGGCAGAGTATTTCTCGATACGGACGAGTCTCCCGATGCGGTCATCGAAAGCTTAATCGATTTCGCCACGAAAGCGCGCCGGAGCGGTCTCGTTTCGCTCGAGACGGAAGCACTGGCGATTCGGGACGGATTTCTGAGGAAGGCCATGAACCTCGCGGTAGATGGGACGGATATGCAGGAACTGCGAAGCATGATGGAGCTCGAGATTCATCTGGAGGAAGGCCGTGCGCTCGCCGAGGCTAAAGTGTTCGACAGCGCGGGCGGCTATGCGCCGACCATCGGAATTATCGGCGCCGTGACCGGCCTAATCCAGGTCATGAAAAATTTGGCCAACACCGAGGAAGTAGGACACGGAATTGCGTCGGCTTTCGTCGCCACTCTTTATGGAGTAGGGATTGCGAACATCGTTCTGCTGCCAGCAGCGAACAAAATTCGCGCCAGCGTTCATCGCCGGACGGAACTGAGGGAGCTGATGCTGGAAGGTGTTATCGGGATCGTCGAAGGCCTGAACCCGAAGCTCATACGCAGCAAACTCGAGGCATATCAGGAACCCGGCGTGTCCGCGAAGAGCGCCGCTGCCAAACAATCCCGTCCGGTCCAAAGGGCTTCGGTAGCGAGTTAAAGGGACAAAATGTCTGCCATGCTGCGCAAAAGACGTCACGAAGAAGCTGAAAATCACGAGCGGTGGCTGGTATCTTACGCGGATTTCATCACCCTCCTTTTCGCGTTCTTTGTGGTCATGTTCGCCTCCTCGCAATCCGACCGCAGCAAGGCCAAGCAGGTCTCGGAGTCTGTCAAGAAAGCTTTCGAAACGCAAGCTCTGCCGGCCGCCGTAGCCTCGCTGCTGGGCGGAACAGTCCAAGATAAAGGCAAAGGCAACGCGCAGATGCGGGGGCCGGGCGGCTACACCCGGGAGAGTAAGCCCCAAGAAATGGTGGAACTGCTGCCCACTCTGAAGGTTCTTTCGAAAGCGCTCGAAGAAGAAATCAAGAAAGGCACCATGGAAGTCTCAATGCAGGCGCGCGGTTTGACGATCAGCTTCCGCCAAGCCGCTCTTTTCACCTCGGGTACGGACGAGGTGGCGACAGCAAGCTACGGCAGCGTCGAGAAGGTCGCATCCGCTATGAGGACAATTCCCAACCCAGTCCGGCTGGAAGGACATACGGATTCCGTGCCGATCCATAATGCCCGCTTTCGAAGCAACTGGGACCTTTCGGCAGCGAGAAGTATAGCGCTGCTCACCCTCCTCACCGACCATTTTGGGGTTGGACTCGGCCGAACATCCGTGGCTGGGTATGCGGAAAGCGCGCCTGTGGCAGACAACGATACCGAAGAGGGCCGTTCGCGCAATCGCAGGGTAGACATCGTGATTCTCAACGAGACCGGCCTCAAGGGAGAACCGAGCAGGTACCCGAAATAAAGCGGGATACGCTATGCTGGCCCATTGAGAATTGCACTTGACGCCACTTACAGCATTGGGCGGAACCTGTCCGGCGTTGGAGTATATTCGCGAGAGATTCTGGCCAGGATGCCCCTGGCCCATCCGGGTCCCGAGTATCTGTTTTGCTATCGTCCGCACCGAATTTTCCGCTCCCTCAAATCGACACTTCCGCACGGTGCGAAACGAGCTTTGCTGTGGGCGGGCAGTCCGCGCAACATAGACCTTTTCCACAGCTTGAACCAGCGCGTAGATTCGAGCCGCTACCGTCGGGTAGTCTGCACATTTCACGATTTATTCGTGATCACGAGCGAATACTCCACTCCCGACTTCCGCCGACGTTTTACCGACCAGGCGCGCGAAGCCGCAAACCGCTCCGATATGGTCATCGCCGTCTCTCAATTCACCGCCGATCAAGTGGAAGACCTGCTGAAAGTGGACCGCGCCCGCATCCGGGTGGTCCAGCATGGAATTTCAGCACCGGAATATAATCCGGTCGATCGCGAAAAGATCATCTTGTTCGTAGGGGCGCTCCAGAAACGTAAAAATGTACTCCGCCTACTCCAAGCTTTCGAGCAAACGCCGCCTGGCTGGAAGCTCGTTCTGGCTGGATCCACCGGCTATGAAAGCGAGGAGATTCTCAACGCCGTCACAAGGAGTACGAGGCGTGCAAGCATCGAGTTGCCCGGTTACGTCAACCCCGAAACGCTTGAGCAACTCTATCGAACCGCATCGATATTCGCATTCCCGTCTCTCGATGAAGGATTCGGCATGCCCGTCCTCGAAGCGATGGCGCACGGACTCCCCGTGCTGACCTCGAATCGATCGGCCTTGCCGGAAATCAGCGGCAACGCAGCACTGCTCGTCGATCCAACCCAGACCAGCTCAATTGCTGACGGACTAAACCTACTGACGGAAAATGAAGCGTTGCGGCTGAAGATGGCGCAGGAAGGAAGGATCCACAGCTCAAAATTCACGTGGGCGAAGGCGGTGGACGAAACTTGGGCCGTCTACAAGGAACTTTTAGATTAGGCTAATGCTCTTCGTCGATGGCGATCTTTAAGGCCTTCAAGAATTTTTGATCCTGAGAGGTCAGCTTAATCTTGCCAGTAGATTCAAACTTGCGCTTCGTAGGTGGTTCCGACTGCGCTTCACTGTCAGACTCGTCATTGTCATCCGAGTCATCGCGCTTGTTGAAGCCAATGGTTGCCTCGAGCACCAGAAAGACATCGTAACCCGCGCGCTTGATTTCCCCTATGGCAGCGGCAATGCGGTCGGAATCGGAGAGCGATTCGTTGATCGCGTTCCCGAGCTCCTGCATCAGGTCTTTTAGTTTCTCTTCCACGCTTTGCCCCTTTGCAATAGGTGACGGGCACCTACAGGATATCACTCTATGTTCTGGATGTCCCGAAATCAAGGCGAGTTTCAGGATTTTACAGCCAAGGCCGACAGCCCTGGGCATCCCACGCACCATGGTAGCGCCTTCCAGGGCAAAACTCCTCCAGTGTTCGCTAAGCTAGGTATAGAACGCATGCTCAAAATGGCTGGAAAGTTCTTCCATCACGTAGTTCCCGGCGTGATACGCCCGTTGCACGTACTGTGGAATCAGGTGATTGGCTTCTTCTTTCTCGCCATAGCCGGATTGGTTGTGCCCTCGGCGATTCGCGACATTCGGGATCCAGAAGGCCACGTGCGTCTGCTCCTGACTATCCCATTTATTCTGATCTTGGCAGGATTTGGACTGTCGTCATTTTGGAAGGCTCGTAAAGCCGCTCGACGATAATGAACGCACCCGAACTTCCGGGATCGTTCCCCTACACGCGCGGCATCTATCGGGACATGTACCGGGGCCGGCTCTGGACCATGCGCCAGTACGCTGGCTTCGGCACTGCGGAAGAAAGCAATAAGCGCTACCGATACCTGCTCTCGCAGGGTATCACGGGACTCTCGGTTGCCTTCGATCTGCCCACTCAAATGGGAATGGATTCCGACCATGTGCTGGCCGCCGGCGAGGTAGGCCGCGTTGGTGTCGCCATCTGCTCGCTCGCGGACATGGAGCGTCTGTTCGAGGGCATCCGGCTGGATGAGATCACCACGTCGATGACCATCAACTCGACCGCCGCGATTCTTCTCAGCCTCTACGTGCTGGTGGCAAAGCGGCAGGGTGCCAATCTTCGCAAGCTGTCTGGCACGATCCAAAACGACATTTTGAAGGAGTACATTGCTCGCGGAACCTATATCTACCCGCCTCGCCCGGCGATGCGGGTCATCACCGATCTGTTTGCCTGGGCCGGCCGCGAACTGCCGGAGTGGAACACCATTTCGATCAGCGGGTACCACATTCGAGAAGCGGGTTCCACAGCCGTTCAGGAAGTAGCTTTTACGCTCGCCAATGCGATCGCCTACATCGAAGCCGCCGTCCGCGCCGGTCTGCCAATAGATTCCTTCGCTCCGCGCCTCTCGTTCTTCTTCAACGCGCATAACAACTTTCTGGAAGAGGTGGCTAAGTTCCGGGCAGCCCGACGCCTCTACGCCAAGATTATGAGTGATCGCTTTGGAGCACGGAATCCGCGCTCTCTTATGCTGCGCTTTCACGCGCAGACGGCGGGCTCGTCCCTGACCGCTCAGCAGCCGGACGTTAACGTCGTGCGAGTGTCCCTTCAAGCACTAGCGGCCGTGCTGGGCGGAGCGCAATCGCTGCACACCAATTCCCGCGATGAAGCCTTGTCGCTGCCAACGGAGGAGTCGGCCCGGCTGGCGCTGCGGACGCAGCAGATCATCGCACATGAAAGCGGCGTCGTGAACACTGCCGATCCGTTGGGCGGAAGCCATTACATTGAGCAGCTGACCGCTGAAATCGAAGCCGGCGCCAAGGACTATATTGACCGGATCGATGCCATGGGCGGAACGCTGGCAGCTATTGAAAATAATTTCATCCAGAGCGAGATCCAGAATTCCGCCTACGACTATCAGCAGGAAATCGAAAAGGGCGAACGCATCATTGTGGGCGTGAACAAGTTTCGTCAGGAAAACGCTGTCCCGCTTCGGACGTTTCGGCTCGATCCGGAACTTGAAAAGCAGCAGGTGGACCGGCTGCGTGAGTTACGGGCCTGCCGCGACAATGCGGAAGTCCTGCGGTGCCTGACGCTCCTGGAAGCAGCGGCCCGCAGCGCAGACAATCTGTTGCCGCATATCCTGGCTGCTTGCGAGGCGAATGCAACGGTTGGAGAGATCTCCGATCGGCTTCGTTCAGTGTTTGGGGAATACCGGGATCGGTAAGTCCCTGCTACTATATTCAGTGTCTATGCCTGCGATTACAGAGCCGGAGGTCTTCGACGAGTCAGATTTAGTGGCTCGGGCCCGAGAGGGCGATCCTTCCGCGTTCAATCAACTTGTGAGCCAGTATGAGCGCAAGGTTTTCCGCCTTGCTAAACACATTACTCAGAACGACGAAGATGCCGAAGATGTTCTCCAGGAGAGCTTCCTAAAAGCATACGGACATCTGGGCGACTTTCACGGCCAATCGAAATTTTATACATGGCTCGTTCGCATCGCCGTGAACGAGTCGCTCATGAAACTGCGCAAGCGGAAGAGCGATAAAACAGTGCCGCTCGACGAGCCGCTGGATACCGGCGAGGATACCGTGGCGCGAGAGATTGCGGTCTGGGATGAGAACCCCG
>JANXQZ010000952.1 GCA_025353235.1 Bryobacterales bacterium | reverse complement strand
CGCAGTTTAGCCCGACCGTTGACCCGAAGGATCTGTCCGTTCGGGGATACGTAAAACACGACAGCAAGCGGCTGTATTTCGCGTTCGACGTTACCGACGACGTGCTCTACGGAATCGATACGCCTCGCTGGCTGCCCGATAATAACCCGAAGGCTCACGACTTGACCCGTGAAGGCTGGCCCTGGTTTGGCGATGAAATGGAACTGCTGATCAATGCCTCTAACCATTGGACCGCAGACGAGTCGGCCGCGGGCAACGGCTCTTCGTGGCAGATGGTTTGCAATCTCACAAAATCGCGCAAAGGCGGAGTCGGCAAGGGCGGTTTGCTGGAAGGCGAGCCGCGCACGAGCGAGTCGGCCTGGAACACCTATCGCAGATGGATTCTGAGCGGTGCGCAGGAGGCGGTGGCAAAAGCGAAGCCAGGCGGCAGGGGATACGTGATCGAGTGGGCTGTGAACTTCGACCCTTGTCTGGAAGTTTCGCCCGGAAAATTTTATGCGCCAGCGATGGGCAACCGCGCCATGGGGCTGAATATCGCGCTCGGGGATTTGGATGAGAAAGAGCGCGGGGCAGGGAACTTCGGAAACTTTCATCACGAAGATTGGTTCGCAGGCGCGAAAGACGTCCGCACGCAATTGAGGCATTTTGGCACCTTATGGATCATGAAGTAGAGACCGTGCCGGCTTCGGCTCCAGCGCCGGCGTACGAGGATCTGGCAGGCCTGATGGAGCATGTGCTGCTGCGGCCCGACTTGTCGGAAACCGACGTGGCGCAAGGCGTGGAATTGGCAAAGCGGCTCGGGGTTGCGGCTGTGATCGTGCGCCCGTCCGATGTGGATCTGGCGGCTCGCTGGATGGCTGGCTCGGCCGTGGTTCTCGGCACTGTCGTCGATTGGCCTTATGGAACCGAGACCACTGCGGTGAAGACGTATGCCGTCCGCGACATGCTCCGCCGCGGAGTGAAAGAGATCGACACGGTGATGAATACCGGCAAGCTCATCTCGCGCCAGTTTCAATATTTAGAAGTGGAACTGGTCCAAATGGCGGATGCCTGCCATCAGTCTGGCGCGATTCTCAAGGTGATTCTCGAAAACCAGTATTTGGTGGAAGAGCTGAAGATTCTAGCGTGCCGAATTTGCAGACGCGCTGGAGTGGACTACATAGCCAGCGCCGCGCTCGAAGATATGCCGCTGTTGAAGGAGTATTCGAAGGAGCGCCTCAAGCTGAAGGCTTGGGGCGGGATCGATACCCTCGAGCAAGCTCAGGAGTTTCGCGGCGCGGGTTGCGAGCGCCTTCAGTCCGAGCATTCCAAGGCCATTCTCGATTGCTGGAGGGCGGTCGTGGAAA
Organism: Bryobacterales bacterium; assembly: GCA_025353235.1. Taxonomy (GTDB): domain Bacteria; phylum Acidobacteriota; class Terriglobia; order Bryobacterales; family Bryobacteraceae; genus JANXQZ01. The sequence goes on along the minus strand of JANXQZ010000952.1, from coordinate 6,876 downwards.
AAGCCCCTGTGGTATCCTGAGTGCCTCATCCTCGAAACACATGGCGCAGCCAACCACCTTGCCCCGGATTTGCATTGCTCTGGGGTTCTCGGACGTCGACAAACTTCTAGAGCACGCCCGTCGCGAGTTGGATGCTGGCGAATCGTTTTTCGAATTTCGGCTCGATTACTTGGCTTCGCCGGAATTGGGAGTGGAGGCCATTCGCACCTTCCTCGCAGCGCATCCCGACTGCACGATTCTGGCTACGTGTCGGCGTCATCAGAATCAGGGCCGCTATAACGGGAGCATTGAGGAGCAAGTTGCAATCCTAGCTGCCGCAATAGAAGCAGGCGCGAGAGCCGTGGACCTTGAAATTGAGAGCGCCGAAAATGTCGCCGCCCGCCTAGAGTTGCTGCGCGGCAAAGCGAAACTGATCGTTTCGTACCACAACTTCGAAGCCACGCCTGCCACTGAAACAATTCTACGGAGGATGCAGAAAGTCTCAGCCGATGCATATAAGGTGGTCACGACGGCGCGCAAGCCTTCGGACAACATGCGGGTGCTGGGTCTCTCGAAATCTCACCCTCGAGTGCCGATCATCGTGCTAGCAATGGGCGAGGCCGGGTTTGCCACGCGAGTGCTCTCCACAGCATGGGGCGGGCTCTACACCTACGCTGCGCCCATGGCGGCTGAAGGAACCGCTTCGGGCCAAGTCAGCGCCAAGCAATTGCGGCATCTGTACCGCGTGGAGAAGTTTACGAAGGCCGCGAAAATATACGGAGTAATCGCGGATCCGGTTCGGCACTCCATTTCTCCCAACGTGCACAACAGGGCCTTCCAGGCCCGTCGCATGGATGCCGTGTACCTGCCATTCCTGGTGCATCCGCCGCAGCTGAAAGATTTTTTCGAACTCGCTGATAAGCTTCCTATCTCGGGATTCAGCGTCACCATCCCGCATAAGCAGAAAATCTTGCGGTACTTGGAGATCGTGGATCCGTTGGCGCGGCGAATTGGCGCAGTGAATACAGTATGGAAGAAGGCGGGAAAATGGCGCGGCACCAACACGGACGCCGAAGCGGTTACGGGTCCGCTATCCAAGTGCATACGCCTTGCAAAATCGACGGTTCTGGTGGTCGGCAATGGCGGTGCCGCCCGCAGCGCTGCCTTTGCGTTGATCGAGAGCGGCACGAAGGTATCGATTGTGGGGCGCAACCCCGACCGCGTCCGAGCCTTGGCAAAAGCTTGCGGCGCCGAGCCCCTGTTGAAGGAGCAAGCGGAAGCGCGCATGTTCGACGCGCTGGTGCATGCCACGCCGATGGGCATGTCGCCGCATGTGGACGAATGCTACTTCGATGGAACCATCCCTGCTGAGTTGGTTTTTGACATGGTGTACAACCCTCTCCAAACCTTGCTCGCCAAGCGCTCCGCCGCTCAGGGCCGGACCTTTATCCCGGGCATCCAAATGTTTCTGAATCAGGCCGCCCAGCAGTTTGAGATATGGACTGGCGAGACTGCGCCCCGGCCCGTGATGGAAAAGGCCGCGATGGAAGCGCTGGCGGTATCCTGAACACATGTCCACCCGAGTCACCAGACGTGAATTAGGCGCAGCGCTGGCGATCCCTGCGGTGCTATCCGGTCAGGCGGTGGCGCCCCAAAATACTGATGAGGAACTCAAGGCCGCACGCGACCAGTTTCGCCAGAACGGCGAGACGCTTGCCAAATTCGCCATACCCGTGACCACCGAACCGGCAGTCCACTTTAAGGCGTAAGGGAGATGGCTGTTTCCATTCCCGACGATGTGTACTTCGCCAGCATCGCCGAACTCAATCAGCGTCTGAAGGCTCGCGAGTTTAAAGCTCACGACCTCGCAAGAGCTTTTTCTGAGAAGCTGCAGCGCGTGGGTCCCGGCTACAATGCGCTGGCTCTCTTGCTGGAAAAGCAGGCGCTGAAGTTTGCGAAAGACGTGGATGACGATCTTAAGGTGGAGCGTTATCGCGGTCCGCTGCAGGGGATTCCATTCGGGGCCAAGGACTTGCTTGCCTACGCCGGTCAGCCAACCGCTTGGGGTGCGCAGCCATATGCCACGCAGGTCTTCGATTACACGGCCACCGTGCTTACTAAATTGGCCAAACCCGGCGCGGTCTTGATCGGGAAGCTTGCGATGGTGGAGTTGGCGGGCGGCGGCGGATACAGGATGGCAGGCGCGTCCATCTCCGGGCCGGGTTTGAATCCTTGGGATAAGACGCGCTGGTCAGGCGGATCGTCGAGCGGGTCTGGGATTGCGGTGGCTGCTGGGCTGGTCACGTTTGCGCTTGGGTCTGAAACATCGGGGTCGATCCTCACTCCGAGCGCATTCTGCGGCGTTACAGGCCTGCGTCCAACCTATGGGCTGGTGAGTCGGCATGGAGCGATGGCTCTCTCGTGGAGCATGGACAAGATTGGACCGATGTGCCGGTCTGCTGAAGACTGCGGTATCGTGCTGCAGGCGATTGCGGGCTCGGATGGAGAGGACCCTGGCTCGGCAGGGAAGGGATTCTACTTCGCTCCGCAGTACACGCGCGGCATCAAAGAGATTCGAGTCGGGCTGGCCACGGTGGACATCGACGAGTGGGCCGATGCTTCGGCACGCCCTGCGTTCAATCAAGCTCTGGACGTGATCCGCGGGCTGGGTGTTCAGGTGACGGCGGCGAAGTTGCCTGACTTTCCTTACAGCGTGCTCGCCAATACGATCATCACGGCCGAAGGGGCGTGTGCATTTCAGAAGCTGATCGAGAGCGGGGAAGTGGACCAACTCGCCGACCCCAAGCAGATCGCCGGGCTGAAAGCCGGACTCGAGATTCCTGCGAGAGACTACATCAAGGCGATGCGCATCAGGAGTATGGTGCAGCAATCGTTCCACGATATTTTTGCGGACCTGGACGTTTTGATTACGCCGACCCGTCCCGGTCCGGCACCGCTAATTTCGCAACCCGTGGGTACTGCGCTGTATGACCGGCCGCAGCCCAAGGATCGCGGATTAACGCAGTTGATTCCGGCTGGCAACCTGGCAGGGCTGCCGGCGCTGTCGCTGCCTTGCGGGTTTGCGGATGGGATGCCGGTGGCGATCTCGCTAGTTGGACGGCCGTTCTCGGAAAATACGCTGCTGTCTCTTGGCCGGGAGTATCAGAAGGCTACCGATTGGCATCGTCGCCGTCCGCCAGCATGACGCCTAAGCGCGATTTCCGCTACCTCGATCTGTTAGTGAGCGTCTTCATTGTTGTCCTCCTGATTTCGAATTTGGTGGCGCAAAAGATCTGCGCGTTTGGAGATCTGCGCGTGAGCGGAGCGCAGTTGCTCTTTCCGCTCACGTACATCTTCGGGGACATTTTTACAGAGGTGTATGGATATGCGGCCTCGAGGCGGGCCATCTGGATCGGCTTCTTCGCTTCAGGCTTAATGGCGCTGCTGGGCGTGATTATCGTCGCTCTGCCCGCCGCTCCCGACTGGCCCAATCAGGCGGCATTCGCCATCGTGTTCAACTTCATTCCCAGGATCGTTGTGGCCAGCCTGATTGCCTTTTGGTGCGGCGAATTCGCGAATTCTTATGTGATGGCTAAGATGAAAATGCTCACCAAGGGCCGGCATCTTTGGACGCGCACGGTGGGGTCGACGGTGGTTGGTCAAGCTGTGGATACTGCGCTGGTGATGGTGCTGGCGTTTGGCGGGACGATGCCTGCGAAGACGATTGCCACGTTGATCTTTTCCGGCTATATCGCCAAGGTCATTTACGAAGTGGTGATGACTCCGGTAACGTATGCGGCTGTAAACTTCCTAAAACGTAAGGAAGGGGTGGATGCTTTCGATTACGGTACTAACTTCAGCCCATTCTTGTAACAAATCCGTCCGACAGCGCACTGTACACCATGCGGATCGAAGATAAGAACAACGGCGACAAAGGCCTGCGCTACCTCGAGCTCAATTCCGAGCACCTCACTCTGTTCCTCAGACCGCTGGAAGGAGCGGCCGGGATTGATCGGGAATGCATTGCGGATTTATTTCGCATGCCCATCCAACCCTTGAAGAAAATGCGAGCGGAAACATGCTGCGAGCGCACGCCAGCGCGCTAATCAGCGCGTGAGAGACGTCTCCAGCAGATCAGCCAGGCGCACTCCAGCCTTCATCAATTGCTCATGAACCAGCTTCGCGCCTTCTTTTTCGTAACCGGCGCTCAGGTCTGAAGCGGGCGTAGGAGAAGCTTTCACATCCGGATCGCAGTAGTTATATAGCGGAATGTCCTTGTAGACATGCCGCTTCGCAATCTCCCAGCCTTCCCACGCGATTTCGTCCAGTGTGGTTTTCGACCATTTCTCGGCACGGTCAGGCTTGATCTGGCTAGCCAGCGCAGTAGCTACCGGCTGATCACCCATCAGGTTTTCATCCTCCATCAATTTCTCTACCAAGTCCTCATCCCAAACGCGGTGCAATTTATGGTCGGGCCTCGGACCGCTGCTCAGAAATACATTCGCATGTTCGAGATTTCCGCCCTGATCGCAATTCCGCTCGGCGCAATGCAGAGGTTGGTGAACGTCACCCATGAAATGGATCAAATACATGAGGGCCTCGCGACGCTTGGCATCGTCGTTGGAATTTCTGAGGACATCGCGAAAATCTTTGATCTTCGCGATCACGCAGTTCCCTTTTGGACAATAGGCTTCGAGCCCCTTTTCGGCCTTTGGCACCGGAATATCGATGTAGTGCCACGGACCTGAATCCGGGTTGTTCGCGGCGATCTTCAGGCAGTATTCGTCCTCGGGCCGGATCGGATTTTTTCCGTTGTTTCGCAGCGCGTCGGGACAAGTGCTGGCCTGCGCCATCGTAAACTGGCCGTCCAGCAGCAGTTTGCGCACTCGCTCTCGTACTTCGGGAGAGAGTCGCTGCTCGGCAATCAGGGCAACGATATGGTGGCCTGCGGGACCCCACCCAAACATCGGCAATGCTGTGCTGACCAAAAGCGCCAGCCCTCGAACCATTCGCATACCTTCAGCTTATCGTCTGAGACAATGAACGGTTGCCACTCACTCCCAACCAGGTCAGGGGCTTCTGGGCCGCCTGGGCGGGCTGGGCTCTGGACGGCATGGACTCGTTTATCTATGCGCTCGTCCTGGTGCCGGCTCTGCGCGACTTGCTTCCACGCTCGGGAATTGCCGCCGACAGCGCGAATGTTGGATACTACGGCGGCTTGCTCTTCGCGCTATTCCTGGTCGGATGGGGATTTTCGTTCCTGTGGGGACCAGTTGCCGACCGCTTCGGGCGCGTCCGCACGCTGATGCTGACGATCCTCTGCTATTCGCTCTTCACATTCTTGGGCTGCGCTGCGCAGAGCGTTTGGCAACTCGCGATATTTCGTCTGCTGGCCGGAGTCGGGATTGGCGGCGAATGGACGCTGGGCGGAATTTTCGTTGCCGAGGAATGGCCAGAGGAGCGCCGTAAGCAAGGCGCGGCCTACATGCACACGGGTTATTATTTCGGCACCTTCCTTGCGGCTGTTGTGAATTATTATGTTGGCGCGAAGTACGGATGGCGCGCTGTTTTCGCTGTAGGAGGCGCACCCGCATTGCTGGTTGCTTTCATTCGCTATGGCGTGACGGAACCCAAAAAATGGCAGCGGCGCATGGAGGAATTGGGCGAACGATTTACGGCCAGGCAGGCATTTCTCGCGCTGTTTGGGCGTGAATATCGCCGCCGTACTCTACTCAGTGCAATCTTTCTGCTGATCTCCATGGTGGGGCTGTGGGCCGGATCGGTATACGTGCCCTCGTCCGTACTGTTCCTCGCGGCGCGCGCGGGATTGGGCGCCGCCGATGGATCGCGCATCGCATCCTATGCAACCATGCTGCTGTCCATCGGCACCATTCTTGGCTGCCTGATGATGCCGACGCTCGCGGATTTTCTGGGCCGCCGCGGCGCTCTCGGGTTTTATTTCGCTCTGATGTTTGTGTTTATCGTATTCGGATTCGGGTACGCTTTCTATTTGCCGCAGCATGCGCTTCCGTGGTTCATTGGATCGCTGTTCTTCCTGGGCATCGGGGGAGCGAACTTTGCCGTGTACACGCTTTGGCTCCCGGAGCAGTATCGCACGGAATGCCGTGCCAGCGCGTTCGCTTTCGCCACATCATCGGGTCGCTTCGTGGCGGCAGGCATCACCTTTCTGGTCGGCGCGGGCGTCTCGCACTTTCAGACGATTGGTACCCCGGTGGCTTTAACCTCCATCGCATTCCTGGTTGGTCTCGCGCTGTTGCCATGGGGCGAAGAGACCAGAGGGAAGGCTCTTCCTCTATGACCCTTGCGAATCTCTTCGACCTATCTCTGCAGGGCCGCCGCGATCGGATTGCGCTCGAATTTGCGGGTGCCGCGTACACGTTCGGCGAATTGGATCTTCGCAGCAACCGGGTGGCGCAGTGGCTTAAGGCCGCTGACTTTCAGCCCGGGGATCGCCTGTGCGTGTATCTCATTAATTGCGCAGAGATGATCGATCTCTATCTGGCGTGCGTCAAGCTGGGAGTGATCTTTGTGCCGATTAATATCCTGTACCGAGGGCGCGAGATCAGCCATATCTTGACCGATGCGGAGCCGCGCGGGGTGATCTCCGATACGGCGATTGAGAGCCCCGTGCCGGTCTGGAGTCGATCGGCGATGAACGAGGGTGCGGCATTGATGGCTGCCGAGCGTCCGCGCGCGTCGCTCAACGGCGATTCTTCGGCGGGCATCATCTACACGTCTGGAACCACCGGCGTTTCGAAGGGCGCGATTCTCACGCATTCCAACTTCGCCGTCAATTCGATCAACCTCCTGACTCTCTGGCAGATTACGCAAGAGGATCGACTGCTGCTTGCGTTGCCCTTGTTTCACGTGCATGGA
>JANXQZ010000894.1 GCA_025353235.1 Bryobacterales bacterium | reverse complement strand
TGCATAACCGTTGATTCACCATCGGCGATTAGCCCGGCGTTGATATCCATGTTGTCCTTCATCCGCCGATAAGTCGCACTGTTGCTCGCGATCTTAATCACCGGAATCGTAGGAAAACCAATCGCGCTGCCGCGGCCCGTGGTGAACGCAATCAAGTTGCATCCCCCGGCGGCCAGACCAGTGAGCGACGCCGGATCGTAGCCCGGAGTATTCATAAAAACGAATCCAGGAGAATCGATCCGTTCGGCATAGTCAACCACATCCATCAAAGGCGAAGCACCGGCCTTCGTCGCGGCGCCGAGCGACTTCTCAAGAATATTCGTGAGTCCGCCTTCCTTATTCCCAGGCGACGGATTATCGTCGAAACTCCCCCCGAACTGGTTCAGATAATCCTTGTACTTGCGGATCATCGCCAACAATTTCTCGCCCACCTGCCGGTTGCGGGCGCGCTTGACCAGCAGATGCTCCGCGCCGATAATTTCAGTAGTTTCCGCCAGCACCGCCGTGGCACCGATCGCGGCCAACATATCCGAGCAGATGCCGAGCGCCGGATTCGCCGTGATCCCGGAGAAAGAATCCGATCCGCCGCAATTCAACCCCAACACGATCTTCGAGGCCGACACCTCTGATCGCTTCTCATCCGCCGCGCGCTCAATCATCTGCCTAAGATTCTGCCGAGCCGCTTCTACTGTCGCGCGAGTTCCCCCAGAGGACTGCAAAGTCATCCCCACGATACGTTCGGTGCGAGCGCCGCCCTTGCCGAGATAATGGTCGATCTGGTTCACCTCGCAGCCTAGCCCCAGGATAATCGCCCCTGCCACGTTGGGATGGTTCAGCACGCCGGTCAACGTTCGCTGGAGCTGAATGAGGTCGGCCCCAGGGCTCTGCCCGCAGCCCTCGCCGTGCGGGAATGCCACCACGCCATCCACGTTGGGGGGCATTTCTTCGTCTTTGAAGCTCTCCGCGATAAGCTCGGCCGTGTGCGCGGCGCAGTTGCTAGCCGCCACCACTGCGAGATAATTGCGCGTGCCCACCCGGCCATCCTCGCGCGGAAATCCCAGAAACGAGGGAACATTCTTGGACCGCTCACTCGCTTCGATCTCTTTCTCCGGAAACTCGTACGCAAATGTCAGCTCTTCGAAGCCGACATTGTGCGTATGCAGGTGGCGGCCCGGCTCGATCCGCAAGCGCGCGCGCCCCATCGTCTGGCCGTAACGAATCACCGGTTCGCCTGCGGGAATCGCCGTGAGAGCTACCTTGTGGCCTGGGGGAACCGAGTCCTCCACCGTGATGCTGCGGTCGCCAACTCGGATCGTCTGACCCGCAGAGAGCGGCACGCGCGCAATGGCAACGTTGTCGGCCGGATTCAGTTGAATAACGGCATTCTCAGCCGTTGGAAGCTTGATAATTTCGAGCAGGCCCATATGATGCAGTCCTCAGCGTAATAATACAGTCTCGGTAATCTGTTCGCCGCCGTGGACGTGAAATAAATTACCTTGCGGGTGCACCCAGATGCCTTCGCCGTGGGCTGGAACCGGGATGTCTTCGATCTTGGTGACCGTGATGAAATGCTCAGTCTCCACGCCCTGTATGAGCTTGCCCAAATGAAGATGGACATGGCACTGGGTCTGCACGCTGGGTGCGTTGTAGGCAATCGCCCACTCATCGGGAAATAGCGACTTCGCCTTCGCCACGGCTGCGCTCCAGAGCTGAGCGCGCGCTTCGGCAGGAACCGTATCCAGTGAACGATCATGCGCGCGGAGCACTGCCAGCCAACGTCCCGGCTTAGTCGGGTTGATGTCTTTCACAATGAAAAACGCCTTATCCATCGGCTGCTTCTCGGCTTCGCGGCACAGGCTGCATTGCCGGGCTTCCAGCGTTTCGGGTTTGGCAGGATCGCACGCGCAGGATACAACGTCCGCACGCAGACACATCGCCGCCAGGAGGCCTGCCCAACATAGAACCTGTCGCACGGTGCCTTCATTATACTTAAATGTTGCAGACCTACTTTCGCTCGCGCTGGACACTGCTGGTGCTGGCTGGAGCGGCGATCTTCTTCCTTTACTTCTTCGGTTTAACCCGCACCGGCCTGCTCAGTGCGGACGAGCCCCGCTACGCTTCCATCGGTCGCGATATGGCACGCTCAGGCGATTGGATCACGCCCCGATTATGGGGCCAACCCTGGTTTGAAAAACCAGCACTCCTGTACTGGATGACTGCAGCCGCATACGTCCTCCACCTGCCAGACGACTGGGCACCGCGCCTGCCGGTCGCTCTGGCAGGCGCGGGGTTCCTCATCTTCTTTTGGCTCACGCTGAGGCGAGAATACGACGAGCGCGTTGCCTGGTACGCCGCGCTGATCCTGGCAACGTCAGCCGGTTGGATCGCCTTCAGCCACATCGCGGTTACGGACCTTCCACTATCCGTCTGCTTGGGCGTTTCCATGCTGCTGGTGATGACTGGC
>JANXQZ010000886.1 GCA_025353235.1 Bryobacterales bacterium | reverse complement strand
TCAGTGGTTTGGCCGACTTCGAGCTTGACAACCTGCGAGGTGCTGTCGCCAACGTTCAGCTCAATGTCGTTGACCACGGCTTTGCGGAAACCTTGTGCTTCCACGCTCAGAGTGTAAATGCCCGGCTGCAGCGTCGGAATCACGAACTCGCCCTGCGGACCCGTGGTGACGTCGTTGCGCGACTGCGTTTGCTTGTTGAGAGTGGATACTTTCGCTCCGGGAATAACCGCTCCGGATTGATCTTGAACGGTCCCTTCCAGCCGGGCTGCCCTGGTTTGGGCGAACGCAACGGGAATAGATAGAGCTAGCGCCAGTAGCGCCGCTCGGCGGCAAAAACCTGTCATGTGTGGATCCCCTTCCCTTTGAAACAACCTAATGGAAGAATTGTAACACTCCCACGGTCCCGCCCTGCTTTCAATTCAACGATTTGTCAGTGTGGTTGCGTTACCCAACCGGCAGCCAACAACGGGCATCCCAATGCTTGATGCGGCACGCGGAGGAACCGGCCGGCGCCCGGACTCCTGGCGGCTGGCTGTTCTGGTTGCGTGGTGCCGGGGCGAGTAGTACGATTGGCCGCCGCGATCAAGGAGGTTCGGGGGCGAGATGCCCTAAGATAGAGCCCACTCACGTATGCGCAAAACCAACGTTTTCATTAGCTACGCTCGCCGAGATAAGCAATGGGCAGAATGGCTTCGAGAACGGCTTGTCAAACACGGGTTTCGAATCTGGACAGACTCCACTTCCGTACCTGCAGGTGAGTCCTTCATCGCCGAGCTCAACAGGACAATCGAGAAATCCGATGTAGTGCTGGTGCTCCTGTCGCCCAGCTATTTCCAATCCACATGGTGTCAGCAGGAAACCGCAGCTGCCGCGGCGAGTAAGGTGCCGATCATTCCCGTGCTGGTGGAGCCCTGTGAGGTCCAAGGATTCCTCCGGAATTACAACTGGGCCGACCTGACGTCTGACCGAGACAGTGGATTACGCGCGGTCATTCAGGCTGCGGAACATCTTCCAGCACAGCCGCTGGCATGAGCGATTTACCGGGAACGCCGCGGCGCGATATTGATCCAACGGTCATTCAGGATCAGCTTGAACAACTGACGGCCCAGGTTGCGCGCCTTATGGAATCTCAGCAAGCCAGGGAAAAAGCACCACAGGTGGCTAAGCAGCACCCCAAATGCTTTATTGTCATGCCTTTTGGCATCCAGGACCTCGAAGATCTTTACAACGAGTTCATACTCCCGGTGCTGGACGGCTGCAGCTTAGATTGTGCGCGCGGGGATGACATCTTCGGTTCAATGTTGTCATGGAGGATGTCAAGGCGGCGATCGCGACGGCTGATTTAGTAATCGCTGATCTCAGTGGGCAGAATCCCAACGTGTTCTACGAAGTGGGCATCGCACACACGCTGGGAAAGCCAGTACTCCTGCTTTCGCAGTCAATAGAGGACGTGCCTTTCGATCTCCGCCATCGCCGCGTTCTTCCGTATGAGTACACGCCCGTTGGTTGCAAGAGGCTGGTCGCAAAGCTCAGGGAGCACGTTTTGGCGATGCTCGGTGTCGATTAACGGCCCGTGCGGACCCATGCGTGTCGCTCAGCTTATTTTAACGCCTATGCACTAGTCCGCGCCCCGGCCCCTCCCTGGCCTTCCCTCTTGGAAGAAGATTGATGTGTTGCGAAAAGCGGATCCAGGGGGTCCGCCCGCGGGTCGCCCACGTTAGAACTCCACGCGAATCGACAACTGAATCCACCGGGCGCTGTTGGTGCGGTTTGGCGGAGTGTAGGTTGAATTAATCACTCCAAATGTATTCGGATTCGAGAGACTCAGGTTAGACTGCGATGGATTGGCGAAGTTCGGGTGATTCAAGATGTTGAAAAAGTCAGCAGCGAAGCGGGTGCCGATTCGCTCCGTGATTTTAGTGTTCTTCCCGACGCTGAAGTCCAAATTCTTAAAAGGCAATCCACGCAGGGGATTCCCGCGGCCGTCGCGGGTATCCGCGCTGATCAGCACCGGGCGAAAACTCGTAATCGCAGCGTTGCCGTTTGAGAAAAAGTTGTAGCCGGTTCCGGATATGGGAGCGTTCTTGCCAGTTGAAACAGAGCCTGTCTGGATCGCAGCAGAGGCGGCACCCAGAATGGTAGCGTCGCCCCAGGTCTGCGAACCCTGGCTATCCAATATGATAAGCGGAACGCCCGACCATGCGGTTGCGATGCCGGATACATACCAACCGGCTAGCGCCCGATCGAATCCGTTCTCCAGATGGACAAAATGACCGCGCCCGATCGGCAAATCGTAAACCCAGTTCAGGTTAAACACGTGCGTGCGATCGAACAGCGAAGGTCCGTATTCGGCGTTGGGAAAGAAGCTGTTCGGATAAAAACTCGCGTTGTTTTGTGTTTGCAGATCGTTATCGAGAGCTCTCGACCAAGTGTAATTCGCGCTCATCTGGAGCCCATGCGAGAGACGTTTGGAAACACTCACCAGCAGGCCGTTGTAATTCGTCTTGCCGATGTATGTCCGCATAAACTCCATCTGCGACTGGTCGTTATTGTAAGGCTGCAGGCCCAGCGAACGCCGGTAATTCCCCAAGTTCAAAAAGATATTGCTCACGTTGCCGTTGGCAAAACTGCTGCTATTGCGAGCCAATACGTATTGCGTGGCGCTGGCGCCGATTCCACTGAGTTGATTCTCGAAGAAGGGCTGGTTTGGAACCGACGCGACCGGGGCGCCGCCGCGGACCAAAGCGCGGATGGTGTCATAAGCTTGCGCGAAGGTCTGGCCGGACGCCGTGTCCTTAAAAAGGTAGGGAGATTGCGTGAGGTTCACGGCCTGAGGCAGGTTCCGACCGAAACGTCCGACGTAAGCCACATCGGTAAACCATCCCCCCTTGAATTCATGTTGGATGCTGAAATCGACGTTGTAGCTCTTGCCCGTTTTGGAATTTGGATCCACCTGGAACGAAAGCGTTTCAGAGTAGTTTTGCGGAGTTACCGGAACGGTTGACGCTGGAAAGGCAGGCAGCGGAATCGAACCGTCGACGCCGACCCGATAGCTCGAAAGCGCCGGATTGGAAGAGGTCGAAACACAACCAGCCCCGGGTGCGCCTGAAAGCGCGCAGTTGGGAAGGTTAACGCTGAGGTTCTGGCCGAAGCCCACGCCGAGCATGGGAATCAGCACGTTCTGGACGAGATTAGAACGGTCATACAGCAGCGCGAAGCCGCCACGAATCGCGGTCTTGTGATCGCCGAATATTTTGCCGAGGAAACCCGTGTCATCCGGACTCCACGCAAACGCCGCACGCGGCGAGAAGTTGCCGTAATTCACTTTGAAGACAGGAAGCTTGGCGATGTTTACCGGGACCCAGCCCATCGCTGGATTGTAAATTTGCCCCTGCTGCGACGCCGCGAGCTTGTTCTTGAGATAGGCGACAGGATCCACGGGCTTGCCGGTAGTGAGATCAAGCTGAACCGTCTGCTGTCCCTGGTCTTCCTTGGGAGCGGTTTGAAAGCCGTACGAAAGGCCGTAGGTCAGGGTGAAGTTCCTTGTAACGCGCCACGTATCCTGGCCGTTGAAGTAGGTCGCGTAGGATAGGGTGCGATTCACGAGATTGGTGCCCAGCGGCGTTGGCTTGAGATTCGCATCGCGTACCCCTAAAACACCCACGTTATCGACCAATCCAAGCACCGCCGCATAATACTTGCCCCAGTTGGTGGTGTCGCTCGATTTGAGACAGTTCGTGGTGAGCGCGCTTGTGCAAGTCGGCGGTGCGTTGCTCGATGGAATGGTGAGGAAGCTGCCTTGATCGGCCAAGGCAACCAGTGAGGTGAGTGAGCCAATCACTTTGTCAGCGCGGTCGTGCCGGAAGGACAGAGGGATGAACTGCCCGCCGAAGCTCATGGTGTGCGTGCCCTTGATCCAGGAGATGTCGTCCGCAAACTGATAGCTCCGGCTATAGGCGGCCTGATAGCGGGCGCGCTGGGTATCCATATCGATCGGAGAGTCCAGAAACGAGGTCACGCCTCCGCCTAGAAGCAGCGCGATATTCCCGGCCGAAGTAGACGTTCCGGGAATGTTCAGTAGGCCCGCCGCAACGCTTGGAGCGGTTGCTTGATTCGGGATAACGTCGCGCACGAAGCCGACGCGGCCAATGTTGAGCAGGTTGGGAGCGATCTGCCATGTTAGCGATCCAGTGGCCAGCGTGCCGCGCTGAGGCGTCGAGATCACCGATGTTGGAGTACCGCCAAGAATCGAGATATCGCCGCCGCCTGCTTGAATGCGACGGAAGTACGTATAACTGCCGTTGAAGGTAAGCTTCGGGCCAAAAATGTGATCGAGCCGCGTGACCACATAGCGGTCCTGAAGGGGAGTGGGAATGTTGGCGAGGTAGCTGAGCGTGTTAAGTCCGTCACCGCCGCTATTTAAATTAGCGGGGGGAAGCAGGCCCAGAAGCGCTTTACTGGAAGGACTGATGCCGAGCCCACGCGGATCGCAGGCTTGATTGCCACTTGGACCGCACTGCTGAGAGGTCTTAAGATCGAAGCTGTTGACGTTCCCGGCCGCATCGCGGAACCGCAAAATTCCTTGCTTCAGAGTGTCGGTCGCCACAGTGCGCTGCACCTGTTGGACCTGAGAGAAGTCGCGGGCCTCATAGTTTCCGAAGATAAACGTCTTGTCTTTCTTGATTGCGCCGCCAAAGCGACCCCCGTAGCGCTTGTCGCTGATATCGGGTTTCTTTGCCTTGGCCGTATTGTTGTCCCAGGTATTTGCGTTGAGCGCTGAATTTTGAAAATACCCGTAGCCGGAGCCGTGCATCGTATTCGACCCGTGGCGGCCCACCAACGTCATCTGGCCCCCGGAGGCGCGGACAAGGGATGCATCCGGATTGGAGACGTTGATGCGGAATTCATCGACCGAATCTTGCGGGGTCGGCACCGTAGTTCCGCTAGCGACCGAGAGCTGGGTGATGTCGACGCCATCAAGAGTCACGGTATTCTGATCGTCGATTGCGCCCGTAGTGCGAGAGCTCAGGCCACCCCCCGTCGGGACCACGCCCGGCTGCAGGTTCATCAACTCGGTGACATTGCGCTGCAGGGTAGGCAGGCGCGAGATGAGGTCGCTCGAAATGGAGTTGCCAATCTGCGCGCCCGACGTCTCCAGTTGCGCTCCGCTGGCTGCGATCACTTCGACCACTTGCGTGTCGTTACCCACCTCGAGCGTTACCGGCAAAGACGAGGCCCTATTCACCTCCACGACCACATTCGGTATGGACGCCGTTCGGAAGCCCGGCAGCTTGACAGTGATCTTATAGTTGCCTGGCGTGACGTTGGTGAACACGTACTGGCCCGAGGCATTTGTGGCCTGGGAGATATTGGCGTTGGTGTCCGTGCTGAGGAGACTCACCTCGGCCTTGGGAACCACTGCCCCGGATGAATCGGATATCGTGCCAGACACGCTTCCCGATGTGGCCGACTGCGCGACCGCATTCGAAGGAACCAGGAGCGCCGCTCCAAAAAGGACAGCTAGCGAAGCTGCAAAACGTACGCCGCTTAACATCATGGATTTTCCCCTAACCTATTACCCGAAGATTAGAGAAGAATAGCAACTGTCGAGGGATAAGGCAACCGGCTCCACTACCCCTACCCCGCCTTGTATCGCGAGTTACGTACCTCCATGCTCCTTGTAAATCTTCAAACATTTGGCTTCATCGTCGTCGAAAGCTTTACTTGCCGTTACAGCTTCTTTATAGGGCTTCTTCGCTCCCTCAACCGCCTTGAGTGCTTGATCTTTCCAGCCGGGACCAGCTGCCTTGCCGCGCTTCTCCAATCCATCCAGCAAAATATCTAATGTTTTCAGTTTTCCTCGGGCGTTCTTCGCATTAGCGGAGATCTCTCCCATGCTCGACTTTGCTGTCTGCAAATCGACTGGCGTCCACGGTTTCTTCTTCCCCAGGGTCTTGAGATTTTCAATCACGGTGTGCTTCTTTACCTGTAGTTCTTTGATTTCGCTCGCCCCAGCAGTCATCTTATTCGTGATTTCTTTAATGTCGTCTGTGAATGAGGTTACATCGACAGCTCCTTTGCCCTTGCGCTGAGCGGCCTGCTTGACGAACTCCTGGACACGAAGGAGGTACTGCCCAACGCGTTGTTTCTTGGCCATGATCGCAGCTTGGCCGTTAATCTGTTGAGCGCGAGTAGCAACAAACGGATCAACGATTCCCTTCCCAGCGTCCGAGAGAGCGCCGCGAGCTAACGCTGGCCAACCTGCGCGATACTGCAGGTTTGCAGTCATGAGATCCTTCAGATCGTCCGAGATCCGGGTGACACATTGCTGAATGGCCACCGGCCTTTGCTCTATAAGCTGATAATCTGTCGGAGCTAATTCTTTCTGGGCTAGCGTCTTTTCGACCTCGTTCATTATGCTCTGCGCGGAAGTTCGTTGATTCTCAATGAATTCGTTGCTCGTATTGACGTTGTGTTCACAGATGGGGCAATCCGCCTTTAGGATTTTGGCCACCTCGTCGTCCCAGTGCTTCTCCTGGCCGGCATACGTGCCTTTCTGCTTGGCATCGGCGATTTGCACCCCAAGGGCAGTTAGATGTGTTTCGATGGTTACTACCTTGTAGCTCATTTCATCTCCTTCACGAGTTGGGCGTCGATTGCCAAACTCATCTAGGAAAGATTATCACAAGGAGCAACCATGGTGGGTTTTTGAACGTGGGGCAGGCAATCTTGC
>JANXQZ010000842.1 GCA_025353235.1 Bryobacterales bacterium | reverse complement strand
GGCTATGGCTTGTTCTATGCCCCGCAGTTCGCGCTCGGCGCTCCCATTTCGCCCCCCGGCTACACTTCGGAGACGAGCTACATCGCAACCAACGACGGGTACAAAACGCCCGCAGGCTCTCTAAGCAACCCGTTTCCCAGCGGCTTAACTGCTCCGCTAGGCAACTCGCTTGGATCTCTCACGGCGATTGGCCAGAGCTTCTCGCTGGTCAATCCCAAGGCAAAGTCGCCCCACGTGCATCAATTCTCGTTGGACGTGCAGCATGAACTTCCATTTGGCACGACGGTGGAAGTAGGCTACGTTGGCTCTCGCTCCGCGAACCTTGGTTTGAACGCACCCAACCTCAACATCAATGCGCTCGATCCGAGCCTGCTGAACACTCCCGGTCTCACGAACTCCGTCTCAAATCCCTTCTACGGGCACGGCGGTACTGGCATCATTGGCGGCCCCACGGTGGGCCAATACCAGTTACTTCTTCCCTATCCGACTTACGGAAACATCAACGCTTCTTATTCGAGCTACAATCATGCTCGCTACGATTCGCTGATTGTCAAAGCCCAGAAGCGCTTCAGCCAGGGCCTCACCTTCCTGAGTTCGGTCACCTTCTCGCGCAACCTCGACGCCAGCGCCGGAGGTCCGGGCAACACGCTCAATGGCGGCGCAGCCGGTCCGCAGAACCCTTACAATACGGCTGCTGAATACGGCCTGTCAAACATCAACACCCCCTGGAACTGGGCGATGGCCGTCACCTACGAGCTGCCGGTCGGGAAGGGCAAACCATTCCTCGGCAGCTCCGGCAAGATCGTCGATTACGCCCTCGGCGGCTGGTCCGTTAACACAGTTTCCGTGTTGCACACTGGCTTCCCGCTCCAGATCACGCAGTCCCCCAATAATAATTCGATCTTTGGCTACGCCAGCCAGCGTCCGAGCGCCACCGGCACTAGCCCGCAGACGAGTGGAAGCCTCGAAGACAGGTTGAACAACTACATCAATCCGGCTGCTTTCAGCACCACGCCGCGAGGCGCTTTCGGCAACTTGGCTCGGACGATCAGCGAGCGTGGGCCGGGTCAGGTGAATTGGGATGCGTCGATCTTCAAGAACTTCCTCATTTCGGAACGCTTCAAAGGTCAGTTCCGTGCGGAAGCTTTGAATGCGACAAACACTCCGCTGTTCTACGGGCCGAATACGTCGTTCGGAAGCGGCAGCTTCGGCAAGATCACGTCGCAGGCGAACTTCGCGCGTCAGCTTCAACTGGCGCTGAGGTTCTCTTTCTAAGATAGGAGCGCGTACGGAGCGAAAGCGGAGCGACATCCTTTCGAAGGGTGCGCTCCGTTTCGAGATTTGGTGCCTTAAGAGACGATAGACTGTTGGAAAGATATGACTGAAAATCAATACAACCAACAGAAGAATCAAGTGGAGTCCGGCGACATCGGGCGGCGCGGCTTCGTAGCCCTCTCAATGGCTGCGGGTCTTATCTCTGCCACCGGCGAAGCGACGGCAGCCGGACATGAGGTGGTTGAGGCAAACGTCGAGATCAAGACTCCCGACGGAACCTGCGACGCGGCATTCATTCACCCCAAGACCGGTTCTCATCCGGGCGTGCTGATCTGGCCCGACGCATTCGGCCTGCGGCCCGCAATGCGCGACATGGCCAAGCGCCTGGCCGCTGAAGGATACTCTGTCCTGGTACCAAATCCCTTCTATCGCATTGCCAAGGCTCCTTTCGAGGATGCCTCCAACTTCAGCTTTCAGAACCCGACCGACATGGCCAAGCTTCGACCGCTGATGGCATCGGTGAGCGCCCCAGGCAATGGCGAGAAGGATGCCGTGGCTTACGTTGGTTTTTTGGACGCGCAGAAGCAAGTGAATAAGGCAAAGAAGATAGGAACCCAGGGCTACTGCATGGGAGGACCGTTGGTCGTCAAGACCGCAGCGGCGCTGCCCGAGCGCATTGGCGCGGGCGCATCCTTCCACGGCGGGGGGCTCGTAACCGACAAACCGGATAGCCCGCATCTGTTGGCGCCCAAGATCAAAGCCAGCATGTATTTCGGAATTGCAGCCAACGACGACGAGCGTCAGCCAGATGCCAAAGACAAGCTGAAGGAAGCTTTCGCAGCCGCCAAAGTTCCTGCTGAAATCGAAGTGTACGCGGGTGCTCTGCATGGCTGGTGCGTGCCGGATATGCCTATGCAGAACGGCAAGCCGATTTATAGCAAGCCCGATGCGGAGCGCGCTTGGGGCAAGCTGGTGGCATTATACAAAGCTGCTCTCGTTTAGTTTTGAACTGGTGGACCTGGTGAGATTCGAACTCACGACCTCTTCC
>JANXQZ010000810.1 GCA_025353235.1 Bryobacterales bacterium | reverse complement strand
CGAACGGAACCAGAAGTCGGCTGACCTTATGAGAAAGGAAGAAGAACAAGGGCAAAGGGAGGAACGGGCGGATCACGCCCTTGATCTCCCGCAATTGTTGTAGATTGCCGGCCATGATGCGCACTCGCCGGCCGAAGCCGCTCATTTCGCGGGCTTCCTCGAACACGATAGCCGCCGGCTCATACACAGCCCGATATCCTTTCGCCAGCACCGAGACTGGAATAACGTAGTCGTCATTAATCGTGCCCGGAGGAGGGTACGGGTATAGCTCTTTTCGGATGGCGTGCAGATGCCCGTGCGCCCCCAGGTTGGACGACAACTCCGATTCCTGAACCTTCAGGAAAGTCTCGTACTTCCAGTAAACATCCTCGGACTTTCCCACATCGACTTCGTCCGCCTTGACCACCGTGTACTTCCCGCTTACCGCCCCAACTTGCGGATCAGCGAAATTCATCACCAGTTTGCGAACCGAGTCTCGGTAAAGCAGGGCGGCTGCGTCCGAAAAGACGATGATCTCGCCTTTCAAAGCCTGAACGCCATCGTTCAAAATCGCGATCTTGCCCCGGTTCACCGGATAGTCCAGCACCCGGACTCGCTTTCCATCCTCGAAGCTCTTGGCAATCGCCGTAGTCCCGTCCGTAGGTCCGTCGCAAGCGATTACGATCTCCATCTGTTTGGGCGGATAATCGAGGTCTAGGCAGTTCTGGATTTTTTGTCCGATCATCTCGGCCTCATTGTAGGCCGGTATCAGAATCGAGATAAATGGCGTGAACGGCGCTTTCCGGACCGGGCGGTGGATAAATCGGCGCAGGATAACCAGCACGAGGGGATAACCCAGGTAAGCGTAAATGGGGAGCGCCAACCCAGCCCAAAAGACGATCTCGACCAGCATCTAGATCGGACGCGCGTCCACACAGAACAGCTTGCCCACCACCTCGCAACTCTCAACCCGGAAGCCCGCGTCCTGAATCATTTTGATCACCTGCGGCTTACGGAAGAAATACACCGGACAGCCCTGAATGTACTGCAAACGCACCTTTCTTACAGGCATCCGCCAAGTCCAGAACCGCGGCCAGGCTGATAAAAACTGGCCAGTCGTAATCGATCGAATGTTCCGAAGGCGCTCCGGCGGCTCCGTAATGTAATCCCAGAATCCAATCGCTATGGTTGTATCGAACTTCTGATCCGTCTTCCAGTTCAATACATCCGTCTCGACGAAATCGCAGACCCCCTGCACGCCGTCCTGGGTGACCAAATTCTTGGCGAGCTTCAGCATCGCAGGCGCTACGTCCACGCCGGTCACGTGGGCCGCCCCGTTCTTGGCAAACTCAGTTACGAACCGGCCGGATCCGCAGCCAATATCGCAGATCTGCTTCCCGCGCACATCGCCGGACTTCTGCATCACCCAGTCAAACCGCTGGTATATGTCCTTGCGAAGCCACTTATCGAGAGCCCGCCCAATACCGCTCTTGTTCCCGGTATAGATCTTATCGAAGTCGCCGGCAATATCATTCCAGAATCGGGCGACCTGCGGCATGTTGTCTTTCATAGTTTTATTGTCTGCAATTGGCTTGCGTTCACCAGATCGCTGTCGCGAAAGCTGGTGAACTGGCGAGCGGCGATCAGTTCCCGCAAGCGGCCCGCCGTCTTGGCGAGATTGGTATAGTGCCTTAAACGGGATTTCAAGCCTACCTGAATACGCGGCTGCTCCGGGTCCAATTCCCACGGGTGAATATAACAGATTACCGGCAAGCCTTCTTTCGCCAACTGCTTGAGTCCATACCGAGTGTACCAACTTGGCAGCATTCGGAGATAACCGCCCCCGCCAAGCGGCAGATTCGGACCGTAACCGATTCTGAACGTGGTCATGGGTGCTTCGACGATCGGACCCGAGCCCGTCATTACCTGAAAAGGTCCCCTGGGTGCACTTGGCACTCCGTAGGTATCGTGTCTCACAGGGAACACGCTTGAGTCATAGCGAATCCCTGTTTCGGCGAGAATGTCCAGCGCCCAAGCCGATCTTGAAACGATCGAAAAACTGGGTGCCCGATATCCATCCACCGCTTTTCCCGACGCCTGCTCAATAGAATCCCTCGCTAAGATTGTATCGGCACGAAACTCCTCGGGCGTTAGGGAATAAACCAAACGATGCCAGTAGGAGTGGCTCGCGAGCTCGTGGCCGCGATCTGCGATTTGCCGTACCAGGCGTGGAAACCGCTCCGCCACCCAACCCAACACGAAAAAAGTCCCCTTCACGCTGGTTTCATCGAAGAGGTCCAGAATGCGGAGGGTGTTCACCTCTACCCGCGAGGGAAAACTTGACCACTGATCGCGTGCAACGACGCCGGAAAAGGCCTCCACGTGGAAATAATCTTCCACGTCGACCGACATTATGCTATCCGCTGGCATGCATGCGAGAGTCCTCCTTCATATTATCGTGAAAAGCCCACCCCTCATCTCTGTGGAATAATTGCTATTCGGACCAAACATGAAATTCCTTACTTTTCAACGTCCCGGCGGAACACCGGAGCCGGGAGTGCTGTTAGGCGAAGATGTGGTTTCTCTCACCGGGGCAGGCTTTTCCGATATGCTAAGCGTGCTAGCGGGCGGCGCGCCGGCGAGGGCCAAGGTGGAGAACTGGATCTACCAGCCACCCGCCGATGCCGTTTTCGCCCTCCCCTCGATCAAGATTTTGGCCCCAGTACCTCGGCCTCCTAAATTCATCTGTGTCGGCCTGAATTACCGCGACCACGCGCTCGAGTCAAACATGGCGATTCCTACCGTGCCCACGATTTTCACGAAGTTTCCAAGTTGCGTTATCGGACCCGGGGCAAACATTGTTCTTCCGAAAAACTCCAGCCAGCCCGATTATGAGGCGGAGTTGGCGTTTGTCATTGGCACTGGAGGCCGCCACATCGCGGCTGAAAATTGGAAGGACCACGTGTTCGGCTACACGATCGTGAACGACGTCAGCGCCCGCGACGTTCAACTGGCCACCTCCCAATGGGTGATGGGCAAGTCCTTCGATACGTTCGCTCCTATGGGTCCGTATCTCGTCACTACCGACGAAGTAGCAGACCCTCACAACCTTAAGATCAGCTTGGATATCGACCGTGAGACTCTGCAGAATTCCAATACGCGCGAATTGATCTTCAAGATACCGGATCTGGTTGCCTTTCTCTCCAGCGTCGTCACGCTTGAGCCTGGCGACGTGGTCTCCACAGGGACGCCGTCCGGGGTCGGATTCGCGCGCAAGCCGCCGCGCTATTTGAAAGCGGGTGACAACGTGACCGTCAGCATCGAAGGCTTGGGGGAACTGCGGAATCCGGTCGTCGCCGAAGTGTAGAGACTCGCTGGTGAAGGGCTCCTTTTCTCCATCGGAAAGTTCAAATTTCAGGGACCCGGACACAGGTGCGCTCGTTTACCAGGTCACGAATCATCCGTCAATCAGTCACCCGACCTATTTTTTGCAGAGTTCGTTCACGCCCGACGGCGGACACATTCTCTTTACGTCGTACCGTACCGGGAGTCCGCAGCTCTTCGAGGCGGGGTTCCCGGAGGGAGATCTTCGCCAGCTCACCGACGGCTCGGCCATTCATCCGTTTTCCCCGGCAATCCATCCTGATGGTTCATCGGTGTATTTCGTTCGGGGCGGCGCAATTTGGCGGATTGATCGTGCAACGCTGGCGGAAGATCGAGTGGTAGAGTTATCCGGGGCGCAACTGGGCGAATGCTCGCTTAGCGGCGGGGGCGAATGGATGACTGCCGCGATCAGGAAAGGCGACACGCAGGGAGTAGCGGTAGGGCGCGCCGATGGATCGGGCTGGCATGTCATTCCATTTGAGAGGACCGTGATCCACCCTCAATTCCACCCCCTCGATCCAGAATGGCTGATCTTTGCGGGCGACCCCGCGCCCAGAATGTTTCGAGTCCGCCGCGATGGCGCTAGCCTGGAGTGTCTCCATGAGCATGGCAACGGGGAATTCGTGGTGCATGAGACGTTCCTTGGAACTACGGGCGATATCGTGTATGTGGTCTGGCCTTTCGCGCTCAAGCGCATGGACTGGCACACTCGCCGAATTTCTACTGTGTCGGAGTTCAACGCGTGGCACATCGCCTCTAACCGGGCTGGCACTCAGGTTCTCTGCGATACGAATCACCCGGACCAGGGACTGTTTTTGATCGATGTAGCCAACGGCGAGCGCAGGAAGATCTGCCAGTCCCGCGCGACTAGCCAGGGGTCGCAGTGGCGCACTTCGAGGTACGCGTTGAGGGAGGATTTTGAAGCGGCTCGAAGCGGGGCGAAGGAGAATCTCAGTTGGATGGAAACGCCGAGTGACTCGGTTTACGGGCCGCAGTGGACCCATCCTCATCCGTCTTTTTCGCATGACGAGCGGTTTGTGGCTTTCGCGAGCGATCGGACTGGGCACACACAGGTATACGTCGCGCGAGTAGCCTAGCGGGGGCCAAACGGCAGTTGTCCCCTCAACCTGAGCGGTACCATTGAGGGAATGGAAACTTGGTCACCTGTATGCGGATCAAGGGCATCGTCCCTCCTTCGAGCGAGCGAAGCCGTTAGTTGAGCCAATCAGCTAACCCGATCGGCGTCGGATTCGACTTCGGCACCACCAATAGCTCCATCGCAATCGCGCGGCCAGACGGTCAGGTCGAAATGGCGCAGTTCGCCTACTCGGGGGGAGTCACAGAGGCTTTCCGCTCGCTCCTTTACCTGGAAAAGCTGCGCGAGCGGACGCGGACCACCATTCGTTCCTGGTCCGGCCCGACGGCCATCGAGCGCTACCTCGAAGCGGATGAAAAGGGGCGGCTGGTGCAATCGCTAAAGTCCTTTTTAACCAGCCGCACCCTGGTCAGCACCGAAGTGTTTGGACGCCAGCACACTTTGGAAAGTCTGATCTCGCTCATTATCCGGGATGTCCGAAAGGAAGCCGAACGCCAGTTTGAGATGCCCTTGCGGCGAGTGGTGGTGGGACGCCCCGTTCGTTTTGTGGGATCGGATTCGGATGCGGACGATCTATTCGCTCAATCCCGTTTGGAAACCGCGCTTCAAGCGGGCGGCTTTGAGGAGATCAGCTTCGAGTTCGAGCCGGTGGGCGCGGCCTATCACTACGAATCCACGCTCGATCACGATGAGTTGCTGCTGATTGGAGACTTCGGCGGCGGCACCAGCGACTTTTCGTTGATCCGTGTAGGCGAGGCCGTACGGAAGCGCGGTAGATCCGCAGACGACTTGCTCGCCAACGACGGCGTCGGAATCGCGGGCGACAGTTTCGATGCCAGGATCGTGCGCCACCTGGTGTCCCCCGCCCTGGGCGACGGCACCTCGATTCGATCCTGGGACAAAGTGCTGCCAGTCCCGACCTGGGTGTATCGCAAGCTGGAGCGCTGGCATTATCTCTCGCTCCTGCGCGGCAAGGAAACCCTCGATATGCTGCAAAGCGTTAAGGCGCAGGCCTTTGAACCTGATCGGATTGCCGCGTTGCTGCACCTGATCCAGAACGATCTGGGTTATCGGCTGCATCAGGCTGTTCAGCAAACCAAATGCGCGCTGTCGCTAAATGACGCGGCGCGGTTCCAATTCGAGGACGGCGAAGCCTACATTGAGGCGAGCGTGACGCGAGCCGAATTCGAGAGCTGGATATCCGAGGAATTGGCCGCAATCGAGGGCTGCGTGAACCGCATCGTGCGAAGCGCGGGTTTGCAGCCGAACGACGTCGACCGGGTCTTCCTGACTGGTGGATCGTCCTTCGTTCCGGCCGTGAGACGCATCTTCGAGCGCCGCTTCGGTGCGGAGAAGATTAGCAATGGCAACGAGTTTACGTCGGTGGCCAGAGGCTTGGCATTACGGGCAGCGTCGGACTGAGATGGCCATGTCGGTGACCACTTCGGGAATCGGGAGCGTCAGCCCATTCCCCAGGCCCAGCGCTTCAAACTGCCGGATGGCGCGGCCTTCCACAGTATTCCAAGCGGTCACTTGGTAGCGTCCGGCTTGCAGACAGGGCAGGGTAATGTCGACGGCCAGCGGTTCGGCATCTTGCCGCAGCATGCCTTCGCGACTCAACTGGTCCGTTCGGATTATCCATAGGAGCGCTTGGCCGGAATCCCCGCAAGCCACGGCTTTCACTTCGGCCCGGTCCACCCGGATCTCTTCGTTCCAATTGCGCCGGTGCAGGCGCGCCCAATCCATTAACGGCAAAAACGAAGCCAATCCCCGTTGGGCCTTGCGCATCCCCGCTGTCAACGAGTGCGGATGGCGATTCGGCCAGCGCATTCCCCCGCCCGCCCCGCCTGCGCACAGATGCGCCCATTGAATGTGGCGAAAATACTCGTCGTCGAATGGCTCCGCCAGCGTTTTGCGATGGTCTTTGAAGGTGTGGATCGGGCCATGCTCGCTGTCGAGAAAGGGGCGGAAATCATAGAGTTCGGCAAGCGATTCGCGCATCAATCGACCGACGCTCAAGGCGGCATCCACGGTATTGCGCGGATGGTCGATGGTGCCTTCCTCATAGAAGTGCGTGCTCGCGAAATCAAGCGAGGGGTGGCGGAAGATGCTCTCGGGAATGTGCTTGTCGAGAACCATGTGCGGCCCGAACACGGATACGGTTTGCGGATGCGTTCTGCCGTAGAGCTCCTGTTCCCGAGTGCGGACGCAGTCGCTCAATTCTTCGATAAACTCGTTGAAGCACTCGGCGCTATCGCGGGCATAGGACGGGTGGATCTCGTTCCATAGATCCCACGCGAAGAGGGCGCCGCTCGAGCCCCAGCGCTCCACTGCGAACCGCAGCCGCGCCTTCACCGCTTCCCGAGTTTCGCGGCAAAGCAGGAACTCGGCGCGGATTTCGCACGGACCGCCGTTCGCCTTGTTATAGGGATGCCGCTTCCATTTGATCCAAAGCCAGAACGTGTCGAAAGGAGTGAGCAGGATGCGCAGGCCGTACTTCTCGCAGAGGGCAAACAGGTCGTCCCAAAGGCGGATCATATCCGGCCTGAAACGCCCGGCTGGCTTCTCGAACTGGTGGCTGGAGCCTTGGCTGTACTCCAGCATCAGACGGAGGCAAGTGACGCCGTGACCCCTAAGCATGCTGATGTAGGCCTCAGCCGTCGCGACATCGCGGCGCTTGTAGAGGCCTTGCAATTCGGGCCAGGTGATCCCGTCGTTTTGACCGATGGGCGTCCATGAGGCCCCCTGGTCGGTCCTGAAATAGGGGGCGTCGGGACAAACCTCGATCCACGGCAGGGCTTCCGCAACAAAGCTCGCTCCGGCCATCCTCGTATCTGCGAGCACACAACTGGACATCGGTGATCCCAAGTTCCTGTTAATCTGGATACCCCTCAACTAAAGAGGTTTCACGCTGGAATAGTGTAAACCACGGGCAAAGTTCTCAAGATCACATAGTTCGAGTGACTTTGGACAAAGTTCTGGGCTGATCTGGATTCAGTCCTTTCTGTCCGGCAAGGCTGGCCGCAAATAGCTGGGCGGGGATAATATACGGAATTGGAGTGAACATCTCGGGCAACTCGGCCCCGATGCATAGAGTCCGCTTGCGTAAGGCGAGCGCCTCGCGATTCGCTTGGTCGGTGATGATCAGGGTTTCGGCATCCAGCTCGTTGAGTTTCTCGAGCATGGTCCGCAAACCGGGCCAAGTCACTCCGATTGGCGTAAACAGAAACGCGGGAAAGCCAGCCTCCACCATGGCGATGGGGCCGTGCATCAGATCTGCGGAGGAGAAGCGTTCTGCGATCACGTAGCACGTCTCCATCAACTTCAGCGCGAACTCAAACGCGTTCGAGTAGTTGAGCCCGCGGCCCAGCACGACGGCGTGCTCCATAAACCGGTACCGCTCCGACCTCGCTGCCACTTCCGGCTCGAGCTCCAAGGCTTTGGCAGCCCACATTGGCAGGCGGGCGACGTTGTCCAGGTCGATCGGCGCTCCCAACGCGTATGCCAGCAGGTACAGCATCAAGAGCTGCCCGGTGTACGTTTTGGTCGCGGCCACGCTCTTCTCTTTGCCGGCTCGGACGAGAAAGGTATGCTCCGCCAAGCGGGCCAGAGAGCTGCTAGCCTCATTCGTAATGCCAATGGTCACGCAACCCTGCGCTCGAGCGCGCTCCAGCACTAGGTTCGTATCCGTGGATTCTCCCGATTGCGAGATAGCCACCACCAGGGTGTCGTTGAGGCGGATGGGCGCTTTGTAGAGCGTGAATATGGAGGGAGCCGCCAGGGAGACCGGGATTCCTGTGGTGATTTCCAGCAAATAGCGGCCGAACTGTGCGGCGTTGTCCGACGTGCCTCGCGCCGCCAGAAGGATCATCCGGGGAGGATGGCGGGCTAAACGAGCCTTCAATTGTTCGATCGCAGCCAGCTCGCCCTTGAGAGTGCGCTCCAGGGCTTCAGGCTGCTCGCGAATCTCGTCCAACATCTTCGACATGGTTTGAGCATACTGTACAGCGCTACAAATTTGGAGAAGTTTTAAGCGACTCCAGCACCAGTCAGTAATGGACAAAGAAGTGAGAAGCTCCGCCTTTGAGCACTTTCCGGCGATGAATCGCCTGCTCCGCGAACAGTTGGTGGGACGCACGGTGATTGACCTGTTGGTGGGCAAGGACTGCACCGTGATCGCTTTGGACAATGGCGCGGTGCTGGAAGTACCCGGATTCGCATTCGAGTTCTGCTCGGCTGCTACCGCGCACTAACAACGGGCGATTTCTACGATGGTCCGAGTACCCATGGACTCCGGCAGTTCATAGCGCTCCACGACCCGCAGGCGCAGCTTGTGCTTTTTTGCGTCTGGCTCGGCTTCCAGGATTTCGGCTTCGGCATCCGGGCCCTTGTACAGCAGTGCGCGAGCCCCGGCCTTCAAAGCTGGCGCGAACAGGCTGATCGCACGGCCGATGGGGGCCACCGCACGTGCGGTAATCAAATCTATCCGACGCCTCCGCAGCACATCTTCCGCCCGCTCCGGAGCGACAACCACGTTATGCAGATCGAGGGCATCTAGGACAGTATCGAGGAAACGCGCTCTTTTTTGAATCGATTCGGCGAGAGTGAAGCGCGTTCCTGGCAGAACCAGCGCGAGGGGGATTCCGGGAAAACCGGCCCCGCTTCCAGCGTCCAGAATGTGCTCCGCCCCGCAAAAAAGACGCCAAGGCAGAACGGAATCGAGCACATGTTTGATGGCGGCTTCCCTGGGCGTTGTAATTCGGGTCAGGTTGAAGTGTTGGTTAGCCTCGGCGATCAATTCCAGGTGCTGCGCGGTCTTTGCGATCACGTCGTCGCGCCGAGGCAGATCGTGCGGCAGCACCAGCGCCAGATCTTCGGCAAATGCTTTACTCATGCTCGAATAGATAGGCGGGAACGCTAACCCGCCACGCTATTTACGTTCGTCTTTCTTTTCGTCTTTTTTGGGCGCTTCCTTCTCTTTT
>JANXQZ010000804.1 GCA_025353235.1 Bryobacterales bacterium | reverse complement strand
AGCTCGAAGGGCTTGGCAATGTAATCGAACGCTCCGCCTTGTGTTGCGGCCATCACGGTTTCCATCGTTCCGCGCGCGGTCATCAGGATCACCGCGCAGTTGGGGTTCTTCTCTCGAGCCCTGTGCAGGACGTCAATTCCGGTTTTCTCGTCGAGATAGATATCGGAAATTACGATCGGGTAGAGATCTCTTCCTAGTCTCTCCAGAGCTTCGCGCGTAGACGAAACGGCATCCACCGTATAACCTTCCAGCTCAAGAAAAGTGGAGATGGTGGCACGGACGGAATTGTCGTCTTCGACTACTAGCAATCGCTGCAATGTTAGAGTTCCCCTTTCAGCTTGACATATTGGAGCGCCGGCGCGATTACTGTAAAGCAGGAACCCTTGCCCGGTTCACTGGTCACTTCCATGTGGCCGCCGTGATGCTGGACGATCTGGTCCACAATAGAGAGTCCAATGCCGCTCCCTATCTCGCCGGAAGCCTCGGCCCGCTTGGTTCGGTAGAAACGCTGGAAGATTTTCTTGAGCTCTTTGTCGTCCATTCCCATGCCTTGATCCTTTATGGAAAGACGCAACTGCTGCCCATCCGGACGGCTAGCAACTAGAATCTCTGTGTTAGGCAACGAGTACTTCACGGCGTTGGTCAACAAATTGTAGATCGCATACTCCATCAACTCGCGGTCGCCTCGCATCGCGCCCTCGAGTTCCCCGTCGAGGTGCAGAGCGATGCTCTTGCGCTCCGCCAACGGACGAACGCGCTCCAGGCAGGACTGAACCAGGTCGCGCCCGTCAATCGGTTCGCTCTTAAGCTCCATTTGGCCATCGGAAAGACGCTCGATGTCGAGGAAGGTTTGGATCATCCGAGCCAGCCGCTTCGATTCGGAATTAATCATGTTCGCGATCTGTTTACGCTTATCGTCGTTCAGGTTGTAGCGGCCGATCAGCTCGCTGGAGCCTTGAATGGCGGTCAGCGGCGTGCGCATCTCGTGCTTGAAAAAGTCAATCGCTTGGCGGTATCGGGTGCGTTCGTCTTCGGACTGCCGCAGTTCCCGCCGCACTACAAAGTGCTGGTAAATGGCTGCGCCCGCCACAGTCAGCCAAGCCGACGAGAGCGGTGCAAAATACGGGAACACGATCTGGCGATGAAACAAGATGAACGGAACCATGTGAGCCGTTAGCAGAAGCGCGGCACCCAGCAAGTAAGCCAGCCAGCCGGATAGATAAGCGAAGATCAGCCCTGCGAGCACGGCCACCACAGTGCAAAATGCCAGCACTGTCGAGATGGACGCGTCCACAAAAAAGTCACCTCGCTCCAGTGTGTCGAAGGCTTGCGCGTTCACCTCGACTCCCGCAACGCCACGATCCCCAAAAGGCGTGACCACGCGGTCACGGGCGGCGTTGTTGGAATACACGCCGAGAAACACGGCCTTGTTACGAAACCGCTCCACCAGTGCGGGTGTTTCCAGAAGTTCCTTCAGCGACAGCCGAGGGATGCCGTCGCGCACGAATCGTATGCGCAGCGGACGACCCTGGGCGTATCTCGCTGGGATGATGACGCCACCCACATCGAGATCGTCCAGCGACTCGACAATTCTCTTCACGCTTCGATCAATTCGAAACGCTTCCAACGCGAGAGCCCAGCGGCGCTCATGGTTGCCGGCTGCTTCGAGCGGAATTTGACGCGTAACTCCATCGCGCGACTGCTGGTCCGCAAGGGCATGTCCCAGGGCTACTGCCCACTTCGTAAAGCGCGGCTGCGGGTTTTCCCAAGCGCCGTCGGACAGCTCGGTGGCCAGAATCAAGTTGAGCGTGTTCTGGAAGGCGTTATCCAGGCGCGCATCCTCGGCGGGATCTTGTTTGTCCGCTAAAATCAAGTCAATCGCAACCAGTTTGGGGCGGGCAGGCGCGAGTTTCTCGAGTGCCTCGGCTAGGATGGTGCGGATGTTGCGCATGCCGCCCATCGCATTCAGCGTTGGATCGTCAATGGCGAGAACGATGGCTCGCGAGGAAGCGGCCTGTGGTGGATTCAGCCGGAACATTAGATCGTACGCGTCCCCATCCACGCGGTTCGCGAACGAACTCCAGCCTGCCGTCATGGCGATGGCGAAGCAGCCCACCACCAGAATAAAGTATCCGACGGTGCCCTTACTTAGCCAGCGCTTTTTCAATCTCGTCCGGCTCCCTCGGCAGCGCGGCGCTGAGGACCTTGGAGCCGTTTGCGGTCACCAGTACGACGTCCTCAATGCGAATGCCGATGTTTTCCTCGGGAATATAAAGGCCGGGCTCGATGGTGATCACCATGCCCGGCTCCAGGGGACCGCGCGTGTCGGCGTCGTGAACCTCTAGCCCTACCTGATGTCCAATGCCATGGGTGAAATATTTGTCCAGCGGCTGCCCATGCAGGTCCTTTCCGTGCGCGGCGAAATAGTCCTTCGCGATCTTGGTTAAGCTGTTGTCGGGACCAGTCAGGCGCACTCCCGGCTTAACCGCTGCAATAGCGGCCTTCTGCGCACCGAGAACAATCTCGTACAGCTCGCGCTGACGGGCGCTGAACTTGCCGCTGACCGGCACCGAGCGCGTGATGTCGCTGGCATACTCGGAACATTGGGCCGCTGTGTCCATCACCACCATCTCGCCTTGGTCCATGCGACGTTTATTGGCGGAGTAGTGCAGCACCGCGCCGTTCGGTCCCGACCCAACTATGGGGGCGTAAGCGTAACGCTCGCAACCGTTCTCGAAATAGACGTTTGAAACGGTAGCCGCGATCTGATACTCGAACAAGCCCGAAGCCATGCGCTTCCAAGCGGCCCGGTGTGCGTCTAAGCTTACATCAGTGGCGCGCTGGATCGCAGCCAGTTCGGCGGGCGACTTCTTTACGCGCAACTTGGCCACTAGCGGATTCGCATCTGAGAACTCGCGGAATGGGTAGCGCTCTTTCAGTTTCTCGGTTCCAGGCTGACCGGGCAGCGTGTAGACGTGCTCCGATGCGTCCAGCGCACTCGCAAGCGCGGATTCAAATTTTTCAATCGGCAATATTTCATCGAACCCAGTGAGAGCGCGGATGTTCCGGTCCTCGGCCGATCCCCGCGCTCCGGTGTAGCGCTCGCGGCGCTCGTTGTGGTGAGGCAGCAGAAGAGTTTCGCGCGAAGGCGTGATCAGGAGCATTGAGCCCGGTTCCGTCCAGCCAGTAAGGTAGTAAAAATTCGGTTCTTGGACGAAGCCGAAAAGTTCGTCGTTGCCTTCCACCCGACCTATCAGGATGAGAGTGCCGTCGAGCGTTTTGCGCAGAGCGGCTCTTCGCGAGCGGAACTCTTCCTGGGTGATGGACCCGGCTGAGAGGAGCGTGGGCAGCAGTGAACAGACGGCGGCGAAGAGGACCGTGCGCATGAACAAAGTGTAGCGTGTTGATGCGAATGCAGAAATGGTTGGCTAGTGTGCTGCC
>JANXQZ010000783.1 GCA_025353235.1 Bryobacterales bacterium | reverse complement strand
GTTCTTCTGGGAGGATCAGCCCGACTTTGAGCCTTCGGAGTTCTTCGCCTCGCTGCTCAAGCAAATCTATTTGGATCAGCCATACATTCCGGGCCTGATACACGTTCCAGCAGACTTTGAGGATCGTGACGAGCTCGAAGCCTATCTCAGCGAGAAGCGCGGGCACAAGGTAGAGATTCTTACTCCTCAACGAGGACAGAAGAAGGCCATGTTGGGACTGGTAGAGACCAACGCCAAGCACAGCTTCCACGCCCGTTTCCGAGTCATGAGGCCTTCATCGAAAGCTACCCAAGATGCCTTGCAAGACGCTTTGAACCTGGCCGAGCCTCCCAAACGCATCGAGTGCTTCGACATCTCGCACATACAGGGGACCGATAAAGTGGCCAGCATGGTGGTCTGGGAAGACGGCAAAATGAAGAAGGCCGACTACCGGAAATTTATCATTCGAACCGTCATTGGCAACGACGATTTCGCTTCCATGCGCGAAGTGGTGACTCGCCGCTATTCGCGTTTGCAAGGGGAGAACGCGCCCATGCCGAGCCTCATTCTAATCGACGGCGGCCTGGGTCAACTGCACGCGGCGGCGGGAGCTCTGGATGCGATCGGGATTATTAACCAACCCCTAGCTTCCATTGCCAAGCGGGAAGAGACTATTTACGTATACGGCCAGGAAGACGAACCGATTGTGCTGGAACATCACAACCCGGTGCTGCATGTGGTGCAGATGATCCGGGACGAAGCGCACCGTTTTGCCGTCACGTTCCACCGCACGCGCCGGAACGCCGCTCGGCTCACGTCGGAACTGGGCGAAGTGGGCGGTGTTGGCAAGAAAACCGTGGAGAAGCTACTGCGTGAATTCGGCAGCGCTGAGCGGGTGCGGGAAGCCAGCGACAGCGATCTCATGAAACTGGTGGGGCCTGCGGCAATGAAAAAGATCAGGGATCACTTCGAAAGAGTTGCCAGCGCTTAAAGCCATGGACTGGTATTACGCAGAAGCAGGCCGACAGGTCGGGCCCATTGACGATGCCGCGTTCCGGCGACTTGCAGCAGAGGGGACCATTCGCGAAGAAACGCTGGTCTGGCAAGCGGGAATGTCTGCGTGGCTGCCGTATCGAGATCTCAATGTGCCCACGCGGAACTGCGCGTTGCCAGAGAGTGTCCTGCCTGCGGGACGGCTGAAGTACGCAGGCTTTTGGATACGATTCGGGGCTGCGGCGATCGACGGAATTATCGAATATGTGATTCTTCTCATGGTGGGAGGGCTGGCGTTCGGCATAGCTGGCGTGGATTTCAACAATCTCCCTGCCATGATGTTTGCGGAAGGCGCCCTGTTGCTTGTGCAACTGCTGCTTGGTTTCGCTTTTGAAGTCTGGTTTATCGGAAAACTAGGCGCAACGCCAGGAAAATTAGTTTGCGGTTTGACGGTTGTTGGCTCCGATGGAACCAAGCTTTCCTACCAGCGCGCCATGGCGAGGTACGGGGCCAAGCTCATCAGCTCCATCCCGTTTTTCATTGGATATTTGATGGTGGCTTTCGATATCGAAAAGCGCGCGCTGCACGACCGCATTTGCGACACTCGCGTTATTCGCAAATGAATCCACCTAGGCTCAGGAAGGGACTTTGGCGGACGCCAACCGGTAGATCTCTTCCATAGTTTCGATGAACGGACTCTCGCCTCGCCAGAACGGAAAATTACCCAGCCGCTTGGGCAGCGCGGCCGCGATCGCCGGGGCCTCCATCGCGCCAACCGGGGATTCAGGGATCGGTTTGCCCTCCCAAAACGCGGCCAGGTCCATCGGAAGCGGCTGTGCTTCAACCACATGTTCCACCTCTTCCGCTGCAGGCTGCTTCTTCGCTCCCGTTCCCAGCAGATCGAACAATTCCCTGCGATCCAACCCGCGCATCTTGAACAACAGGAAAGGATCCCGATCGAATTCTTCGCCAAGCAGATAGTAGACTGCGGCTATGTGCTTGCACGGATTCGAATCGTCCGGGCACGAACAGCGCGTTGTCAGATCCCGCAGCGTCTCGGGGAAGAGAGGCACCGATACCGACTGGAACACCGCCTCAATATCCTGAGGCATCTCGCCGCCCAGCAGCTTTGCAACGTACAGCGCTTGGCTGGTCAACTGCTTGGCAACCTTCTTCCACGCAGCCTCGGGCAGGGCTTTTACCGCAATTGAAATAGCATACGGCTTCGGGCGCGAACCTTGGACCGTAGCCGAAACGCAGCCCTTCTCCACCTCGATCGAAAGCACTTGCCCCTGGCGCGCGTACGATCTTCCTCGCTGCAGCCGGGCGCCAATGTTGAAGCTTTCCAGGGTGGCGATCCAACGCTTCGCCCACCAGCTTTTTCCGAAATCGCCTCGCTGCGAGCCCGCCTTGATGCCACCCTTCACCGCGATGGGACGCGACTCGGGAAAGTTCCAGCGATCGTACTGATCCCATCTACTCACTGACGGCTTCCTTGCTAAGAGCAAACAACTCTTTGAGATCGGAGGTGGATAACTGCGTAAGCCAACTCTCCCCCGAACCGACGACATCGGCCGCGATCCGCTTTTTGGATTCGATCATCTCGTCGATCTTTTCCTCCAGGGTTCCGGCGCAGAGAAATTTATGGACCTGCACGTTCTTGGTTTGTCCGATGCGGAAGGCCCGATCGGTGGCTTGATTTTCTACGGCGGGGTTCCACCATCGATCGTAGTGGAACACATGATTCGCGCGAGTGAGATTGAGGCCCGTGCCACCCGCCTTCAGCGAAAGCAGAAACAGCGGCGGACCATCCTCGCTCTGAAACCGTTCCACCATGGCATCGCGCTTGGGTTTCGAAACCGCGCCATGCAGGAAGGGAACCTCGCGCCCAAACGTCTCCTGCAGGTGCTTCCGCATGATCTCGCCCATTTCTGCGAACTGCGAAAACACCAGCGCCCGATCTCCCGCCGCAAGCACCTCTTCCAACATCTCCGTCAGCCGCGCCAGTTTGCCCGAGCGCCCCGCAACGGCCGAATTGTCTTTCAAGAACTGCGCGGGGTGATTGCAAACCTGCTTCAGCTTCGAGAGCGTTGCCAATACCACGCCCTTGCGCTTGATCCCCTCGCTGCCTTCAATGGCGTCCATGGAATCCTTGACCACGGCAGCATATAAGGATGCCTGTTCGCGCGTCAGCGAGCAGAACACCTTCATCTCCATCTTCTCTGGCAAGTCCGAAATCACCGACTTGTCGGTCTTAAGCCGCCGCAGGACGAAGGGGCCGGTCAACTTCTTCAGACGGCCGCTCGCCTCGGGGTCGTGATTGCTCTGAATCGGAACAAAGAAGTTGCGGCGAGAAAGGCCAGTTTTGCTTTTCCACCCCGGAATCGAAAGGCAAAGTGTTTCTTCACCGTTTCGGCCTTGCTCTTTG
>JANXQZ010000767.1 GCA_025353235.1 Bryobacterales bacterium | reverse complement strand
ATCATGACGCCGCGAGCCACCGGAAAAGACGGAGGCAATTGCGGAGGCGGGGGCGGGGGAGGCAGATCGGGAATCGGGATGGGGTTGCGGTCCTTCGAAAACAGGTTCTTCGCGACCGCATCCTGATACGACGTCGCATCCAGTGCCGCGACTTTTCCGAGCGAGGCAGGCCTGGGCACATCCGCATTCGGCGTGCGCATCAGAAGCATGGCGGCTTCGCGCTTGCGCGCCAGCAGTACCTTCTGGCGAATCTGGTAGGCGAGCAGGCCCAGGATCGCCAACAGCGCCAAGTTAAGCAGCATCAATTTGCGGATCAAAACGAAGCCACTCCCTTCCTGACCGGGACCAGCTTGCGCGCAACCAAGCCGGAAATCGTGAGCCGCACCTGGTTGGTCTTCAACTTTGGATTCGCATTGTTGAAACGGATCTGATCTGTGGCGATGATCTCCGGCTGTGCGCTCAGGTAGGCAAGATAATTCACGAGTTGGTCAATGCGGCCGTCCACGGTAACCGAGACCGAAACTTCGCCATAGGAGTCGCCAAACGCTTGCGCCGGTCCCAATTCCACTTGCTTGATTTCGAGCGGAGGCGACTGGTTGCGAGCCACTTCCCTCAGGATTTGCACGAGCTGCGCTTGCGCTTGCGGGGCCGTGTCGCCCTTGATTAGACCTTTTTCGCGGTCCGCCAATTCCGTCGAGACCTGCTTCAGCACCACTTCCTTGCCGGGGATGGTAGCTGCCTGCCTGCGCAAATTCGTGAGCATTTTCTCGGCATGATCCACCGAGTCTACCTGCGACACTACCTTGGGAGCCGCGCTATTCGAACCGGAGGTGGCTAGCCAAAAGATGCCGGAGAGAATAATGCTGACACCGGCCATGCTGAGCATGCGGCGTTCGCGATCGGAGATGCTCATGGGGCCACCCCTTCACGCACGGAGTGGATGCTGAACATCTCTCCCGCTGCGCCGCGAGCGATGGGCAAGGTGAACTCGGAGCGCCGGAACTGTTTCGATCCATCCAGCAGCTTTAGCAGCGACTCCGCGCGCTCCGCTTCGCCGGAGATGGAGGCGGCATCGCGCGTGAGTTGCAGGGAGTTCAACCAGGCCGGAGGGGCGAGAATGTTCGACATATCGTTGATCGCGTTCATGTCGTCTTTGAGATGTCGGCGGAAGTTGTCGAGCGTTTGCGCCCGATTGCGCGTGCTCGTAATCTGCAGATCCAGCTTGGCGGCAAGTTTCGCTCTGGGCTGCACCCGGGCAATCTCGATCTGCAATTTTTCGAGATACTGCTTGTCTTCATAGCTCGAATAGCCGGCCAGCACAACGGCCGCGAGAACCGCCAGCACTGCCAGCACGATGGTGGGCACATAGATGTACCGCGAGCTGACTTTGCGAAGTTCCGGCGGAAGCAGATTCGCGGGCAGGGCGAACCACGGGCACGCTCCGGCGATCGCGGTTGCGTAGACCAGGGATGACCGATTCATGTCGTAGTCGTCTGGAACGGCCAACGGCAGGGGCAGGATGGCTGGCAAGCTCAGAGGCTGGGTGTCGGGC
>JANXQZ010000764.1 GCA_025353235.1 Bryobacterales bacterium | reverse complement strand
TGAACACGAACCATTTGTAACCCAGGAATGCGACGGTGATGCTCACCAAATTCGACAACACGTTGCCAGCCATGTAGCTATACGGAACCACTCCGTCCAGAATCGCCGTAAAGTACACGAAGCAGGCGTACCCGAAAGCAGTGTTCCACAGCCCGACCGCCAGGTACCGAACAAGCTGTCCGCCCGGCACGTACCTGCCAAGGCGCTCAATCAAAATTGATGCGCTCTTTCTCGATTACCAGCGGTCGGTTCTGCACCATGGTGTGAATGGAGCCGATATACTCGCCCAGTATTCCTAGCCCGATCAGTTGGATCGACATGAAAAAGAACACGCCAATCACCACGGGAGCGATCCCTACCGTGAAGCTATACCAGAACACCAGCTTGTACACCAGATAAAACAACGCCGTTAAGAGGCTCGCGAGCGACATCGCGAATCCGCCGAAGGTGAAGATCCGCAGCGGCACCTTCGAGAGATTCGTGATGCCCAGCATCGCCAAATCGTAAAGCGTGTAGAAGTTGTTCTTAGTGATGCCTCGCGAACGCCGCTTCTGGTTGTAATAGATCTTCGCGTGCGAAAATCCAACCTCGGCAATCATCCCCCTGAGATACGGATACGGATCCGTAAACTGGTTTTTCAAGATGTCGATCACAATCCGGTCATACAATCCAAAGCCGGTGAAGTGTTCAAAGACTTGGATTTTGGTGAGCTTGGCAACCAGGCGATAGTAGGCGGTTCGGGTGCGATACATCAAGCTGCCTTCGTCGCTGGTATTCTTGATCCCCACCACAATGGGCGTGCCCCGCTCCCACTCGAGAATCATGTCGCCCAGCAGTTCGGGCGGGTCCTGCAGATCGGACAGCAGCATGGCTACTGCATCCCCTTTCGCCTGATAAATGCCGTGCTGGGGAGAGCGCAGGTGGCCGAAGTTCCGGCTGTTGACGATCACCTTGATGTTCCGATCCGAGCGGGCCAACTCCCTGAGGATCGGCACCGTGCCGTCCGTGGAGCTGTTGTCTATCAGAATATGCTCGTAGCGCAGGTGCGGGAACGCGGCCATCACCGCCTTCGTTCGCGCGCAAAGTTCCCGGACATTTCCTTCCTCGTTGTAACAAGGGCTGACGATGCTGATCAGTTTCACCGGGGCCACCCGTGCCACTGGGCTGTCCTGCGAATCGCCTCCGCGAGAGACACCGTTTCGCGCAAGCCCAATTCCTCCTGGGCCAGTTCCGTCAAGGGCACATAGCGAGCCGGTTTGTGATCCGGCGCGGGAGGCGCAGCAATCGCAACCTTCGCCGCGGGATTCACGATGTGCGAGACTTGCCGCGCCAGTTCCGCGATTGTCAGCTCGCTTTCGGATCCCACGTTATAGGGACGGCAACTTTCGCCTCTCAACAGAATAGTCCACAGCCAGACCGCGAGATCGGCAGCGTAGAGATAGGAACGATACGGCGTGCCGTCTCCACTCACGGAGATCGACTGGCCCAGCATGGCATCCCGGATGAAGTTGCCAATCGCAAAGTGAAAATCGAGCGGCAGATAAGGGCCGACGAACGCAAAGCAGCGCGCGATCTTGGTCTCTATACCATGCTGCCGGTGGTAAGCCGCGCAGAGAAACTCGGCCAGGCGTTTCCCCTCGCCGTTGGCCGCCATGGGGTCCATCGGATCCGGGGCGCTGGCGCAGGTCTCAGGCACATGCGTCAACTCACAAGCCTGCTTTCCGTACACTGCACCTGAGCTGATAAACAGAAATTTGGATGCGTGGGAGGCAACGGCGAAATCAAGAGTGCGCCGAGCACCTTGCACAATCGTATCTAGCATCAGGAGAGGATACTGCCGATGGAGCGAGATATTCACGTCCGTTGCACCGTGGATCACATGAGAAAAGTCACCGGTGGGGAATACGAAGGAGCGAACATCCCCCTCATGCAATTGAATTGCGGGGTGAGTGCCGAGATGTGGAAAACGTTCGCGGAACCCGTCCGGATCCCGCGTGAGCAGGGCCGCCCGGATCCCGAGGTCCATGCGGTCATTCGCCCAAAGCAGGGTCTCTACCAGCCACTTCCCGAAAAACCCGGTGCCGCCGGTCAAGAAAACGCGCGCATTGCGAAGCGAACCCAATTCGGCGCGAAGCGATTCCAGCACGAAATTCAGATCGGATTCCGGAAGCGGCATCACGATGCCAATTGAATTACCCGATTCGGCGCGCCCATCTCTCGAATGTTTTCGGCAATCTCGAGGTTGTGCACCAATGTGGCGATCACGATCGGCTGACTGAACCGTCCGATTTCCGAGGGAGCGAAGATGCCCGCGCCGGCAAACATCTTGCCATGGTGAATCGGGTTCCCGTCGATGCAGGCTGCGATCCTGCACTCTTTGAGAATTGTTTGATCGAGCAGCTTCATGGCGAGTTGCCCGGTCCCCCAGAGAACCACTTCGCTTTGTTCGGACAGTTGACGGCGCAATTGGGCATCCACTCTCTGCATGAGGTCGGTCGACGCCCTAATGTACTCGGTGATCCGCGCTGACAAATCCTGGTCCTTCACGACATCCTTTCGTCGAAAGATCCCTGAAATCACCGGCATCGCTGTCTGCCGAGAGAGATTCATCTCCCGTGCGGACTCCGTCACGGGCTCATACCCTTGACGGCTTACCAGATTCCGAAGGCACTGCGCTGAGAAGTGGTTGATGTGCTCGGTATTGAAATCCTGAAATGGAGCCTGAATAAAAGCAGCATACCGGGATGCATCCGGCACCTCGACGTAGAGGAGTCCGTTCGGCCCGTTCAGGCGCGTTACGTTTGCGAGGCACCCCTGCAGATCCAGAATGTGTTCGAATACATGGCTGAACAGGATGCAATCAAATTCACCAAGCCCGTCCGGCAGCGCAAAAATGGAACCCGTGAACGCCTCGATTCCTTTCGCTTGAGTGGCTCGGACACAGGCAGGCGACGGGTCGATCCCGATCAGGTTGTGGAACCCGCGGCATTTGAGCGCGGCGAGGAGCCCTCCGTTGGCGCACCCGACATCCACTATTCGAACGTCAAACGACGGAAGCGCGGTAGCGATCAACTCGGCGGCGATGCCGAGACGGGCGCTGTCCCAGGGGGTTAGACCCGCACCGGTGGCGGTGCGGTCGTCCTCGTACTTGGACATCCGGGCATAGTAGATGTCATAGTCTTTTTGCGTAGCCGACATGTCCGCATAAACGAACCCACAGCTCTGGCAGACGACGACGGTATACCCGTCGCCCAGAGGATGACCGGGGGCTAGAACGAACCGCTGCACGCACAGAGGCTCGGCTTCCGACAGCCCGCAGACCGGACATGCGCGTAGAGCCTTCACTTGAGCAACGCTTGGAGCGCCTCGTCGTTAACTTCGGGGGCAAGTTCGTGCAGCGCCTTGGAACGCATGCCGCCGTCGGGCAACTTGAAGGAGGGTACGCCGGGCAGAATCTTTTGGTCGAGTTGCCCCAGGATCTCGAGGACCGCAGGCCCCGAAATAGAAAGCACCTCTTCAATCGATCTTCGCAAAGCGCAGGTGTCGTCGCAGCGCGAGTAAGGAAGACCATAGGCTTTCGCGATTTTTGAAAGTTCAGGGAGACTCACGCCGGAATCGAAGGTGGAGCCGACGTGAAAGCCATCGAAGAAGGCGTTCTGAGTATTGCGGATGGAGGCGTATCCATCGTTGCTGATCACGACGATCTTTATGTTAAACCCGTGGTGGGCGATAGTTTGGAGTTCCTGAATATTGGTCTGAAGCGATCCGTCTCCGCTGATAATCACGATCGGAACGCCGGGTCTGGCGGCGGCCGCGCCAATGGCGGCCGGGAGGCACCAGCCCATCTCGGCAAAAGATGCCGGGATCAGAAGCCGCTGGTTCTCTCTAACGCGAAAGCCCTGCCCAAGGACGTAGTAAGGCTGGCCGGCATCCGTCATCAGGATGGCGTCGGGAGGCAATATCCGACTGAGGACTTCGGCCACGTCATAGAGATTGACGCGCTCGTTTTTGCCGCCTCGGCGGTGCGGTTCGTCCTGGACCGGATACCGATGCTTCCAGTTCCGGCAGAGGTCGAGCCAAGGCCCCGTCAAAGCCGGGCCTTTCGAGATTGCAGCGTTGAGCGCGGGAATGAAATCCACCAGATCCCAGCGGAGCTTTTCCGACACGCCGACATTTTCCCGTTGGAGGATCGCTTCATCGCGCTCGATCTGAATCTTCACCGCGTGGGGTGCAAACAGGTCAAGCTCATAGCCTGTGGTCTGGCTGTGCAGACTGCAACCGAGGCTTACGATCAGGTCCGTCGTCTGGATTGCGAAATTGCCGGCGCGGTCGCCCTTCACGCCCGGATGGCCGATAAATAGCGGATGCTCATAGGCGAGCAGATCCTTGCCGAATTGCGAAGTGAGGACCGGAATGCCCAACCGATCCACCATCGTGCGGAATGACTCCACCTGTCCCGCTGCGCGAATTCCATGTCCGGCCAAAAGCAGCGGGCGCTTTGCCGAAGCGATTCGGGCAATGAGGAGACGAATCTTCTCCGGTTCGACGGGCGGCCTGTCCTCTCCGATGCCATCGTAGGGCCGCAGATTCAGCGGATCGACCGGCGCACCCTGCACGTCCAGGGGGATGTCCAGCAAAACCGGACCCGGCCTGCCGGTGGTCGCAAGGCAAA
>JANXQZ010000813.1 GCA_025353235.1 Bryobacterales bacterium | reverse complement strand
CTTCGCTGGTGGCCAGCATCGTGGCCAGCGACAATTTCTCGTGGTCGGCAAACTCCACGTCGCCATGAAAGCGGTACGTGGCTTCCTCGGCCAAATCGTTCGATCCGTTGACAGAATTGAACAGCGTCAGCATCATCAGGTACGGTGTCCATTTCTGCTGGACAAACACGTTGTAATGCAGTTCCCGTTCCTTGCGGATGTGCGTGTCGTCCGAGTAGGAACGGACCTTGACGTTCACGGGAACCATCTCAGCAGTCTCCCCGAGTTGACCCATGATGGCGCTATGGCGATCCTGGTGGAGAGCCCCCACGATCTCGGTTGCGTTGCCGAACTTGTTGGGCTGGAACGCCGAGGCAAGAGTCATCAGCACTTCACTCTTCGCCATCGGCATATCTACGGGGCCAAGATTGAAAATTGGATGGCCGCAGGCGAGCACGTTTTTGCCGTCGTTATAAGTGACCGTACACATGCCGGAAACGCTCATGTCCCCGGAAACCAGAACTGCGGAGACAGCATCGCCAGGGTTGAGCGAATGCTGCCATCCCGCAACCGGCTTGGCATCCCGCATCGTGCTGGTAGAACCGCCTGCCGCTACCGTCATCCCCATCTGCTGGAAGAGCGGAGAAAACCGCTGGAGGACGCCCTCGCCAAAGCCGGAGAAAGTCAGCGGCGTTTCGATCGGGATCATGGTCTGCGACTGAGCGGGGAAGTTGCCGGAAGCCCCTGCTGAAACTAGCTGGGAGAGCATGCTGCCGGGCACTGTGACAGCCGCGCGCTGCTGGGGATCGCTCCCCGGAGTGCGTGCTTCCGATGGCCTCGACTTATCGAACTCGCTCACCTCCAGCATCAATTCGATGGGGGTGATGCCGCAAATCGCATCTGGCGAGAAGACGCTGAAACGCAGCGCGACCGCGCCCACTAGTTTGCCATCGATGTAAACCGGGCTGCCGCTCATGCCGCCGGCGACATTGGTGCGAATCGCCTTGCCGCCCATCTTGCCCAGGATGATGTCCTGGTGCGGGCCCCACTGATTTTTGAGGATGCCCAGAATCTCGACCGGGATGGGCTCGGGTTCGTTGCCGGCGAGCACGGTCCAGGCAGTGGCCTTCATGCCAGGCTTCAGGTCCGCTTCCTTGAATATTTCAACTTTGCCCGATTTAGGCCGGATTTGATCAGGTTCAGCGGCGGTATTCTGAGCGGCGGCAGCAAACAAGAATACGAAGACGAGAGCAAGGGCTCGCAGTGACATTGTGTCTCTATTATGACCCGGTTTCACTATCAGGGACTGCTGCAGGAGGCGGGAGGTTGCTTTTTTCATTAGGCGGGTTTGGCTGGGGCTTCGTTGTATCGGCAGCTTTCATCGCAGCCAGCTTCTGTTCGAGCAAGTCGCGCGCTGACCTCCTATCGGACCTTTTTGCTTTTCCCATTATGGTGGTGCCTGTCCAAATTGCACCACAACCGTCCATGGTATCCCACCGCTTGATACTTGGGTGCCGCTGAAACTACCTTCAGTCGCCTGCGCGGCTATACTCTCAGCCTTCAGTTAAATGGCGTCGGAGGCCCAGCCGTTCCCTCCAACGGCCATCCAAAATTCCTTTACTCCAACCAATGTTGTGAATTTTGGCGGGAAGACAACCCTGGTGCTGAGCATCACTAACCCCAACCCGGGAACCGGAATTGCAGGCATTCAGGTCCGGGACAATTTTCCAATCGGTCTAATCCTTGTTTCAGCCGGGGCGGCAAGTTGCACCGGGATTACACCGAGCAACCAGTGCGGCAGCCGGCATCCAGAACGTTTTCTGCCCGGGCGCCATCACCAACGCCGTTGGTGGAACCGACTCGCTTGTCAATATCACCGCACCGGGGAAGCCCCAGCACCGCCCTACCCGCGCAGAATGGAAACTTGTGTGTCATTTTGTTAGCAACACGTTGACGCCTGAGAGACGAACTTCCATCGTGGTAAAGTTGCTTGCGAGCAGCGGGCCAAGCCTTGCGTCAACCTGCAATGCGGCTACCGCTGGAACCCCAGC
>JANXQZ010000727.1 GCA_025353235.1 Bryobacterales bacterium | reverse complement strand
TTCAGCATGCCCATGCCTTCCTGCATGCTGGCCCCAGCCTGCATGCCACGCCCGAGCCGGGTCATGGGTCCAACGTTGGACGACATTTGATTCATCATGTGATGGGGCAGATGGCAGTGGAACATCCAATCGCCCGCTCGGTTCGCGATAAACTCGATATCGCGCGCCTGAGCCACGCCCACCAGCACGGTGTTTCCTCTCGGCCAGATCGCTTCCGGCTGCCGGGCGGCCTCCCGTCCCGTTTCCCAAAAAGTGAAGCCGTGAAGATGGATTGGATGGTGATCCATGCCCATGTTGATGATCCGGATGCGGACGCGCTCGCCCTCTTGGATGATAAACGGGGTGGAGGCCGGGCCCGCCTTCCCGTTGAACGTAAGCCAGTTGAATTCCATGCTCATGCTATTGGGAATGGTGCTATTCGGAAGAACGGCGTACTCCTGCAGCGCGACCAGAAAATCCTGATCCACGCGAGGCGTGTACGGCGTCTTGGGATGAATGATAAAGCCGCCCAGCATTCCCACCATCTCCTGCATGGCCATGTGCGGATGGTAGAAGAAGGTTCCGTTTTGATTCAGGTCGAACTCGTAGACGAAACGCTCGCCGGGCATCACTGGTTTCTGTCCGACGCCAGGCACGCCGTCCATCTCGATGGGAAGTTCCAGACCGTGCCAGTGAATGCCGGTGGGCTCTGGCAGATGATTATCAAAAATGATTCGGATGCGATCCCCTTCGTTCGCTTGAATGGTGGGGCCAGGGGCGCTTCCGTTGAAGCCCCAGAGATCGAAGGTGCGGCCCGGAATAACAGACTGTTTCACAGGCTCTGCAATTAAGTTAAATACTTTGACGCGCCCATCCATTGTGAAGGGCAGATCCCCTACATCGAGTGTCTGCACAGACACTGAGGGGGATGCGGTTAACAAGCCGCGGCCTGCAAAAATGCCCGCGCTCACAGACGTCAATCGAGTGAAGAAATCTCTTCTATTCTTATTTGTAGACATTAGTTTCCTTCCAGTAATCTAGTTCCGACTATTTGATGGGGCAGGCAATCTTGCCTGCAACCGGCTTTCAGCCGGTTAAGCCGCCTGGAAAGGCGGCTGCAGCCAGGATTGGCTGCCCCACATTGCGATTACTAGATTCGAAGGATAAAGGTGCGAGAGAGGAACGGAACAAGGGGCGAGCCGCCGTGATCGAACCTCGAGTCAAAGGAACAATCCGGAGCTATGCTG
Organism: Bryobacterales bacterium; assembly: GCA_025353235.1. Classification (GTDB taxonomy): domain Bacteria; phylum Acidobacteriota; class Terriglobia; order Bryobacterales; family Bryobacteraceae; genus JANXQZ01. The sequence goes on along the minus strand of JANXQZ010000727.1, from coordinate 535 downwards.
AGTGTAAGAGTGAGGTCGTCAGCGAAAAGCGGACCCGGCGCAGATACGGAGATCACCTTCGCGCTCACGTCGTCGATGGACAACTCATCCGAGCACTGCGAACTGGGCACATCCCGCCCATGACAAGGCGGAACCGATGCGTGTGCGGGGCGGCAATGCCCAATCGCACACGCCGTCAAACACTGAGCGTTAGCCGCAACCAGATTCGCAATCAGCAAAACCACGAGCATGGAGACGAACCGCACTGCTTCAGTGTATCAGTCCTAAGTAAGCGACCAGCCCTTTCGGAACGTAGGCTTAATCAGCTTATTCGCCTCGGGATTATTCGTAATCCGCATGTTCGCGCTGTCCCACTCCAGCTTGCCTTCAAAGCGCAGCGCCATCACGCCTAACGTGATCCATTCTGTAAAAGGCGCAGACACGCTGAAGTTGGAGCAGGCTTGCTCGCCACCTTTGCAAGCGCGGATCCAATCCCGATAATGGCCCGGCGAGCGAGTTAAAAATTCACGAGGGAACTGATAGTCCTTCATCTTCT
>JANXQZ010000709.1 GCA_025353235.1 Bryobacterales bacterium | reverse complement strand
GGTTTTGTACTCTGAGAAAGCCGGCTGAAAGCCGGCTGCAGCCAAGATTGGCTGCCCCACAATTTGCCAAATAGCCTTATATCATTAAAACTAAGTGGCATTGGGATGCCATCCTACCCCCCACGCAGAATATTCCAGGCCTAGCCCTTTAGCCGCTTCAGCGCTTCACTATGACTTCGCGCAAGTGATCACGGGTAAGAAAAAACTTTACTGAGTTGAACTCGTGGAACAGCTTCTCAAGGCTCCGGTTATTAAAAAACTGCGCTGGCTTTCTGTTCGTGCGCGCGGACAGCGAAAGAGTCTTCGAATCTAAAATTTTATACGAATAGATAGGGACAGTCTGAGCTTTCTCATCCGCATGAAAAAAGGCCAGCAAATAAGCCGACGAGCGTAGAACGTGACGCAACCGCTCAATCGTCAACTGCAGCAGCGGAGGAGCGAGAAATTGAAGATTGTCCCAGACCAGCGCTCCATCGAAGTGGGCGGGCGGAAAATCCAAAGTTTGGGCCAGGAACTGATTGGCCCTCTGCGGATCCGCCTGGTTCGCCAGCGCATCGCTTCCGGTGCCGAACGAATCGTCCAGCGTACGCAGGATGTCGTCCGAATAGATGCGGTGCCCGAGATCGGTAATATAACCGATGTTCGCTTGGCTCGCTCCAGCTAAATCCAGCAGGCGCAGGCTATGCTGGCCCTGGATGGACGTGAAGAATTGATCCAGTCCGTTGCTGACTCGAGTGGTGACGTCGGAATTCGGGGAGGAACTCTTAGACTCGGATTTCCAACGATCTCGTAACAACATCCCCCCCGTTCATAGTCTCTTCAATCTACCGCTTTGACTCGGAGCGGCCTGAGTGCACTGCTGCAGGCTCCGGCGGAGCGGAAGGCGGTGGTTGCGGCTTAGGCGGAGGCGGAGGAGCCGGGGCTACCTTGGGGGCTTCCACCTTGATGATGTCGATGCTGCCCTTGAAATAAGCGCCGTCCTCGATCACCACGCGCGCGGTCTTGATGTCGCCCACCAGCTTGGCATCTTTGCGAATCTCCAGCTTGTCCGCGGTATCCACGTTTCCGTGAACCGTTCCGAGGATCACTGCCTCGCGCGCCTTGATTCCAGCCTGAACCCGGCCATGCGGGCCAACGGTGAGCCGATGCTCAACCAGCTCGATGGAGCCTTCCACCTCGCCGTCGATGGTCAAATCTTCCCGGCTGATAATCTGGCCTTTGATCATGACCGACTTTCCGATCACGGCCATGCCGCGCTCGGGGGCGTGGTAGCTGCTGGCAGGCGAGGTCGACATCGCCGGATAGCTGTCCTTGTTCGTTGAGGCCGAAGGCGGCTGGCTGGCCGCTGGCTTCGGCGGGTATTCTTCTTCTTTACGCTTGTTCCACATAGGAAGAACTCCTTCCTTTATTTATTAGAATGACTCCATTATGGTACTACTTCTAAACTCCCCGACGATTGCCCCATAGATCCACATGCAGACGCGGGCTGAAGCGCCAGCCCTCACGCTTACAGATCTCCACCACCCACTTGGATCTCTCCAGTAGCGTAGCGGCATCCGTCCCCTCGGGCATAAGGATCACTTGCTCGCCGCTGGCGTGAAGTTCGTTCAGCATGCGCCCGATTTCTCCGATATCGTCGGGA
>JANXQZ010000699.1 GCA_025353235.1 Bryobacterales bacterium | reverse complement strand
TTGTCGGGGAATCAGACCAAGGCAAAGGCTGCCTACCAGGATTTCCTCACTCTCTGGAAAGACGCCGATCTCGACATTCCGGTCTTTAAGCAAGCCAAGGCGGAATACGCCAAGCTTCAGTAGAACAGGGCTCGGATTTCGTATGCGATCAGCCTCGATCCGGCTTCATTTAGATAAAAAGTTCTACACCGACGCGGAAGAAGTCCGCGAGCTTCTTCGCCTGTTCTTTGCTGATGGAGCGCTTCCCGGTCAAAATTTCGGATACCCTTCCTTTTGAGCCAATCACCGGCCAGAGATCGGCCGCTTTCAGCCCTCGTTGTTCCAGGAGAAACGCCGCCATTTCATGCGGCTTGGTCCGATTCCTGGGCGGATAAGCCGACGCTTCGTAATCACGGATCAGGTTGGTCAGAAGATCGAGGAGTGTGTCTTGCTCAGGCGTCATCTTGCGCTCGCTTTTCTCCAGCATGGATTCCACGAGAGCAAGCGCCCGCTCGTGCTCCTCCTTCGTAGTGATGGTGCGGGGTACGACTTTCGCCAGAAGCCGGCCGTAACGCTTCAAGTCGATGCTTTCGGTCAGAGATTCCATTTGTCATACTCCTGGTGGGCGCCGATTCTTTTGATGAACACGATCTGCTTTCGATAGTGCACGAACGCCGCGATGCGGTACTTATTTCCGCCAACGTTGAAGACCGTGAGATCGCCAACGAAGGAGGCCGATGCGAACATCGCTTTCAGATCGCTCGGATTGCGCCAATTTCCGGATTCGATGCAATCGGCCCAGCGCCACATCGCAGGGGCGGATCGAGCGTCTTGTTGGATAAACATGCGAATCCGCTTCTCGCTGACGATCCTCACTTGTCAATGTTCCCACAACGGGAACTGTTCGTGCAATCAGCCGCAACAACCAGCCCGGCCGCCGGGTCTACATTGCTTACGAAGCTGGTGGTGCCGTTTGTCAGATTGAGAGCAACCACCTGACGGGTGTCGCCGTTGAAGGCATAAGCTGTGCGGTTCACGTTAATAGCGGCATCCAGGCGGAGGCAGTGGGTGAGATTAGGATAGTCTTTCCTGTCGCCGGATCGATCTGGTACAAACGGTCCGGCATGACCCTTGTGTTTACGTCCTTGAAGTTGGTCGTGCCTGTAGAGAAGGTGGCATATAGTTTGCCGCCTGCACCGAACAGGCGGCCGCGCGCGGCTTCAAGATGGACGAGTTTCTGATGCTGGAGTACGATATCGCGTTGCTGCGGGGTGACTGGGCGGAAATGGAACGCGCCGCCGCGCGCGCACGGGAAAGGTCGGGAGGAGATAACTGGATCTCCAACAAAGAGCCGTTGCGCTGGCATACTCGGGCCGCCTGCGGCAGGCGCGGATTGTCTCGGGTCTCGCGGTGAATCAGGCACGGCCGGCGCTGCAGCAGGAGCGCGCGGGCCTGTGGATGGCTGGATCGGCGCTGCGAAAGGCTTTTTTCGGGGACACGGCTATGGCAGCCAAGCAGGGGATGGCCGCACTGGACCTTTCGAAGGACGGCAGGTGCGCCGCCTTTGCGCTGGCGCTCGCGGGAGACTCAGTCCGATCGCGAGCGCAGGCGGACGATCTGGAAAAGCGATTCCCCGAGGATACGTCCATCCGGTTCAGTTACCTGCCGACGATTCGGGCCAGCCTTGCCTTGAATCATCCTCTACCAAATCATGGCGACGCTTCGAAGGCTCTCGATCTGCTGCAAACGGCCGTTCCCAACGAATTCGGTACGCCCCACGGTTACTTGGGGGCTCTCTATCCCATCTATGCTCGTGGGCTGGCGTATCTGGCCGCACGCCAAGGCGCCGAAGCCGCCACGGAATTCCAAAAGATTCTCGATCACCGCAGGATCGTGGTCAGCGATCTCATAGGCGCACTGGCAAACTTGCAAATCGGCAGAGCGTTCGCTTTGTCGGGAGATAAGACCAAGGCAAAGGCCGCCTAGCTGGATTTCCTCACTCTCTGGAAAGACGCCGACCTCGACATCCCCGTCTTTAAGCAAGCCAAGGCCGAATACGCCCGGCTGCAGTAATGTGCGTCGCGGCACGGCGCCTTCGCCGCCTCAAGACAACAAACGCAGCGATTCCGATGCCGGCCAGCGCGACCGAAGCCGGCTCCGGGACTGGTGCCGCTCCCCCAATCAAACCAACGGCCGGGTCAATATTCGCCACGAAGCGGGTGTTCCCGTTCGCCAAGTCAAGCGTGACCAACTCGCTGGTAGCTGCGTTGAAAGAGTAGAAGGTGCCGTTCACATCCACCGTTGTGATCAGATTGAGCGGTGTGGGCGCCCCGCGGATCGTCATTCCGGTTGCGGGATCGATCTGGTAAAGATATTCAGGACTCACCGCGGTAACTGGCCTTCCTGTCGTAGGGTCAAGCGTTAGAGCCTCGGAAGTTGCGTACAGCTTCCCCCCCACGCCAAAGAGACTCTCGTCAAACACCGACAAATTTCCCATGTCCGGGAAGTTAGGGAACCCTACGGGGACAGCCGGGATACCGGTGCGCCCGATCAGGTGCGTGGCTCCAGTCGCCGGATTGACAATATAAAGGTTATTACTGAAGTCGGTCGCATACAGTTTCCCGCCAACTTGGCCAAGGGTGTTGGCCGACGTTGGCCCGCACGTCCCGTTTGCGACCGTGCAGTCGGCCAACCCTGTGGCACCGATCAGTGTCGTTAATCCAGTGGCGGGGTTTATCGAGTCCAGATTGCCGGAGAATGTGAGAGTAAGCAGAGATCCATTTGGCCCTGCAACCAATCCGCTCGAACCCTCTGGCGTATTCGGGCCGATTTGATGAAACGCCCCGGTGACCAGATCTACAGTGCCAAATTGTTGGTTACCGGTAATCACATATACGATAGAGGCGCTGGCGGAAGCGGGCAACAGGACAAGCGCGAGTGAAACAATCAGTTTCTTCTTGAGTGAGAGCATATGTTCCTCTACTCATCTAGGCGCAGAATGCGCCACAAGCGGATCACGGACCGAGAGCCGACTCTTGTTTTGGCCCGTTCCGGTCGTTACAACTGGCTGGGAACATGTCACAGCGTGCCGTGGATTTGGCTGAGCGTGCGGGAAAGCGCGGCTCTCTTTGAGACTGCGGCGGCAGTGCGGGAAGCCTTCTTCGAGAATGCACCCGCCGCACGGCGGAGCGCGATGGCAGCCCTCGAGCTTTCCAGAGGCCGGGATGTGGAGTTTGGCGCCGCCTTCGCGCTGGCTCTCTCGGGGGACGCTTCGCGGTCGCAAAAACTCGCGGACGATCTGGAAAGGCGCTTCCCGGAAGACACCTCGGTCAGATTTAATTATCTACCGACGCTTCGCGCATTATTCGGACTGAACAGTGGCGGGCCTGCAAAGGCCATCGAAGCGCTTCAAATCGCCGTTCCATATGACTTCGCAGTACCGGGCATCAGTTATTTGGGTTTCTTTGGGGCCCTCTATCCGGCCTACGTACGCGGCGAGGCCTATCTTGCCGCACAGCAAGGCGTCGAAGCCGCAACCGAATTCCAAAAAATTCTCGATCACCGCGGCATCGTTCTCGCCGATCCCATTGGCGCTCTGGCGCACCTGCAACTCGGCAGAGCGTTGGTATTGTCGGGAGATGAGGCTAAGGCAAAGACTGCCTGTCAGGATTTCCTCACTCTCTGGAAAGACGCCGACCCCGGCATCCCAATTTTCAAACAAGCCAAGGCTGAATATGCCAGGATGCTCTAATGAAATTCCGCTAGATCGCTTGCGCATAATGAACTTAGCGCCTGCTAAACGAGTGAGAGCGGATCACGGAACGAGGCAGGCTTAATTTAGGACGCGCTTGCGCTCATAGGGCGCTTTAAGATACTTAGCGGCTTCTTCCTGCGCACCTTGTGTATTATCGCGAGTCCGTATCGCGTGATTATATTCATTCACCGCCCGATCCCGCTGGCCAGTAATATCGAAGATCTGCCCCATATTGATGTGCGCCCACACTTCCGTCCACTTGGGATCCAGATCGCCATTCAACGCCTCGCGAAACTCATTCGCGCCTGACTGGTAGTTGTTTTGCAATTTGAACATTTCTCCCACCCGGTAATGCGCCAGCGAACTGCCGCGATTTACATCCAGCGCCTTCTGATACTCCTTCAGCGCGTCCGCGAACTCGCCCACTTCCGCGAACTGCTCGCCCCTCCGGATCGCGACGGCCACCCGCATCGATTTCGTAAATCGGAGCACCCGCTCGTTCGGGTCGATCGTCACGCTCTTCGGTTTGCCGAAGGTGTCAACGGTG
>JANXQZ010000684.1 GCA_025353235.1 Bryobacterales bacterium | reverse complement strand
CTGCACGGCAAGTACTTTCTGGAAGAGCGCATCGGAATGCGGGCCCGTTCGCGTTTGTTCGAGATGTGCAGGCTGGTCAGGATGTCAGCCGCCGAAGACTATCGGATCAAGCGTCGCTAGCACAGCCGTTCTCATAGGTTTCAGCCATGGCGCAACACGTGCATACGATGATCGCGGATGCCGCTTCTTGCTACCAAATATTTCGGCACGGTGCCTTACCAGAGCACCGATGTGTTTCACTTCCCTGAAGGTCTGCCCGCGTTCGATCAAGAAAACAGTTTTGTTTTGATCGACATGCCAGCGAGACGACCGCTCGTTTTTTTACAGAGCGCAGCGCGGGCGGACCTTTGTTTCATTGCCCTTCCTGTGTTGGTCATCGATCCCGAATACGAATTGTCGGTTTCAATTGAGGATTTATCGAGTCTCAAAATGGAATTGGGCCGCCAGCCGCGGATCGGTTCGGAGGTTCTCGCGCTCGCCCTCCTATCAATTCAAGAAGGATTGCCTGCGACCGCCAATTTGTTGGCGCCAATCGCGGTGAATCTAGGCAATCGCATGGCGGTGCAAGCCATCCGCTGCGACTTTCGGTACTCGCACCGGCATGCGGTTCCGGGCCTGGCAAGAGAAGAGGCATGTTAGTCTTGCGTCGGCGAGCAGGGGAATCCCTGCTGATCGGCGATCAGATCGAGATTGAGTTCCTGGAAGTATCGTCCCAAGCCGTCAAGATCGGCATTAAAGCTCCGAAACAGGTGTCAATCCTGCGCAAGGAGTTGCACCTCACTCAGTCGGAGAATCGAGCGGCCGCGCGCGAAGTGGATTTGGAGCGATTGAAAAATTCGCCCGAAAACTTCCACATTTCTTCAAGTTTCCCGCAAGTGCCTCGATAAGTGTAAGTGAGAGCTTGCAGGACGCAAAACGCGTTCCAAACCGTAAAGAAGTATGGTTTGAGTTCCATTCAAGGAGAGAACAATGTCATTTAGCATTAATACCAACGTCGCTTCGCTGGCAGCCCAAAACTACCTCAGAGCAAGCAGCGATTTTCAGGGAAAGACGATCAACCGCGTTACATCCGGTCTGCGAATCATTCAAAGCGGCGACGATGCCGCGGGACTTGCCATTGCAAACGGCTTCCGTTCCGATGAATCCGTGCTGACGCAGGGTATCCGAAACGCCAACGACGGTTTAAGCCAGCTGCAGATTGCGGATGGTGGATTAAACAACATTTCTCAACTTATTGACCGCGCTCGCACGCTTGCGACGCAGTCCGCCTCGGGAACGTTTACGGGCGATCGCGGCGTGTTGAATTCGGAATTTCAGAACGTGGTCGGCGAGATTAATCGCCAAGCACAGGCGATCGGCCTGAATCAGGGCGGTGCGTTTGCCAAGTCGCTTTCCGTCTTCATCGGCGGCGGAAAGGGTGCCTCGGCGACCGATTCCGCCGGCGCTATTCAGAACGGATCCATCGGCATCGATCTGAGTGCTTCCACTGTGGATGCCAAGAGCCTGGGTCTCCAAGGCGTGCAGGCGATTGGCGTCGCAGGCACCGATATCGGATCCGGCGCGGCGAGCACGAGCTTGGCGCAAATTTTGGCGAACAACACCAACAGCGGTTCGGAACAGACCGCTAACTTCACCTCATTCTCCTTGAAAGGACCGGGGTTCGACAGTCAAGGAATTAAGATCACGGTCAACACCCAGAACCTGGGAGGCACCAGCGACTTGGTGAATGCCGTCAATGCGGCCATCAGCGCCGCCGCAAATAACGGGACTGCCCAAGGCACCGCGCTCAAGAACGCGCAAATCAGCACCAGCATCAACACCGATTCTCAGGGTCGGCAGCAGCTTACGTTCAATTCCAGCAGCGCGGCTTTCCAGGTACAAGCCGGAGACCGCTTGGCCAACGCACTGCTCGGCAACTTTGAGCAGAATGCGACAGTGGCAAGCAGCGCCGCCTATCAGACTCTCGACACCACTGGCGCCAACAACACTTTGACATTCAAATTTGATGGATCGGCCAATCCTGTCAGCGTAGCGTTGAGCAGCGACGCAACCACCAGCAAGAGTTCCATCGTTGCGCAATTGAACGCTGCGGCGAACTTCAGCCAGTCCGGAACAGCTTACTTGAGCGGAAACGAAATCGTGATTCGCAGCAAGGCTAACTCCGCCACGTCGCAGGTCACGGTGTCTCACACAGGAGCATCCGACGCGCTCGGATTTACTTCGGGAGCGGATGTGACGGGGAATGCATCGGCAGCGTCCACGGGCGCCTCTCTAACCACGAACGTGCAGGGCAGCACCGCAGTCTCGAATCTGCAGAACATTGTTGGCACCGATACCAGCGCAACCCAAACGATCGGCGCTGGATCCAGCGACTCGCTAGTCTTGAGCGTTGGGAGCAACGGCCCAATAACGCTGAGCGGCATTGGCGCAGGAGTGAACCTGACGAAGGCGCAGGTTGCGGCCAATATTAACGCAGCGATTACAACCAACGGAACTTTCACGGGAGCGAACGCGGTATCCGCCAGTGTCGTAAACAATAGAGTCGTGTTGACGGCGGGACAGGCTGGATCGCAAGTACTCACAGGGGCGGCATCCACGCTCTTAGGCTTCAATAGCGGCTCGGCCGTTACGTCGGCCGCAACGCCCACTTTTGCCACCAGCGATTCCATCAAACTGACGTTCCAGGGCGGCGGGCTAACCTCCCCGATCAATATCACCCTGAACACGACAGCCGCTGGGACCACCTCGGTAGCGCAGGTTCTCTCTGATCTTCAAAATAAGATTGCCGCCAACGCCCAACTGGCCGGGGCTGGCATCACGCTCAACACCCCATCAGCCGGAAGCGGCATATCGTTCAGCGGCAGCAATGGCGAATCGTTCCAAGTGCAGGCGAGCGGCGATACCACCAACAAGCTAGGTCTTGGTTCGTTTCTGGCGGGATCGGGAGGGGCGACGGATTACTCAACCCTGG
>JANXQZ010000641.1 GCA_025353235.1 Bryobacterales bacterium | reverse complement strand
TGAAATAGGAACGCTCGATGCGGGTGCGGTGGCGGGCGATGCGGTCGAGTTTGGATTTGAGGGCTTCGTCGTCGAGCGCGGCGAGAGGATCTATGCCTTGGTTCAGCGCGGTTTCAAGACGGCGAATGCGGAGCAGGTTCCAAGTGTCTGCGATCATCTGATCGAAAATGATTTGCTCGACGCTGCCGTTCGGTTTTACTTGGGCGAGGTGGAGGGAGAGGAGTTCGTCGAATTCGGTCTGCTCTTGGGGGGTTGCGATGATGACGTCCTTCGCGCAGAGGCCGTGCCTGCGTGAGTTGGCGGCGGCTCGGGCCTTGCCTTCGGGCGTGCGCGGTCCGGTGCGGCGGGCGTCTTGCGAGGGGGATGCGGAATGCATAGGGGGTCTCCTTGAGTGGGCTTGCACCCGAGATGACGGTAGCAGAGGGGGCGGGGAGTCGAGGGCTTCTAATTTTGCAAGTTATTGGGAGAAGGGGACATAGAGTTGGATGATTTTTGTTATCGAGAATTTGGCCACGCAGATCTTTCGGAGTACCCGTTATCTTACGGCGGCACGCGCGACGATGCTCAATTTTTCCCAAGCAGGCAAGCTGATCCGTCGGTCCAAAACATCGAAGTTTGAACGCTCGATGCGCTCCAGCAATTTTCGGTAGATCTGAATCAAAGCCCAGAGCGAGGGCCGACTGCGCTTGTGGATCAGATCGATCAGAGGCTGCGACTGCTGGTAGTAGTCGCGTGCTCGGGCGGCTTCGAAACTCATTAACCGGACGAAGTTGCCGTTGTGCTTGCGAAGGTCCGCGCCGAAGTGTTCGAGGTCTTCGGAGGGTAGGTAGACCCGGCCGTTATCGGCATCTTCGCGCACGTCTCGTAAGATGTTTGTGAGCTGAAAGGCGATGCCGCACTTTTCCGCCAGGGGCAAGGCCTCCGGCGAATCGAACCCAAAAATATGGATGGTGGTTAGGCCCACTACGCTGGCCACCTGATAGCAATAGCGATAGAGCTGATGGAAGGTTTCAAATGTGTGCGGCTCCAGGTCGGAACTAACGCCCTCGATCATTTGGTGGAAATATTCGCGCGGGATGGCGTAGCGCTGGATGGCATCGTGAAACGCTGGCCAGAGAGGGTGGTCAGCGTAGCGGCCTTCTAGGGCGGCGTCTAATTGTCGTTGCCATTCCGCAATGGCTGAGAGATTGGCACCTTGCTCGTCACTTAGGTCGTCACAGAAGCGCATGAATGCGTAGATGGCGCACATTGCGTTCTTCTGGTCGCGCGAGAGGAGGATGAAGGAGTAGTAGAAGTTGTGCGCGCGCGTTCGGGCGATGCGGCGGCAAAATGCATAGGATTCGTTGAGGGGGATGGGCATTTAGTTTGTTGCCCTGCGCGATATGCTGCTTCGTCGGGCAGAAGCCAATTCCGGCTGCTGCCGCCTTTCGGGCGGCTGGACCCGCTGGAAAGCGGGTCCGCAGGCAAGATTGCCTGCCCCACAGCTTAGAGTGCACTGTTGAGGATTTGGAGTGCACTGTTGAGGCGGTGGGCTGTACTGTTGCAGGATTACAGTGCAGTGTTGACGGACTACAGTGTACTGTAAAGGCTTTCGAGTGCACTGTTGAGGCATTAGAGTACGCTGCGAAGAAGGCAGCCGATCAGCAACTCCACTCGCTCGAACTTAGAGACCACTGGACGGCGGGCTAGCACGTTGTATTCTTGCCGCTCGATCTTATCGAGCACGCGCATGCCTGCTCGGCTGAACAGTTCCAGATCGAATCCCAGTCGCCGATTCACCATCTTCGGAAGCTCCAGCCCTTCGATGAACAGCTTGCGGGCTACTCCAACGGCTTCGCGCATTGCTTCGCGAAATCTTGGGTTGAACTCCAGCGCGGTCAATTCGGCTAGCGTATAGCCATGGCGATCCAACAGGTCAAGCGGAAGGTAGACGCGATCCTTCAGCAGATCCACCGTAACGTCCTGCCAGAAATTGGCTAACTGCAGAGCCGTGCAGGTTGCGTCCGATAGGCGGTCCCGTTCAGGATCGCCGTAGCCGCACAGGCGCAGCACCAAGCGCCCTACTGGGTTTGCAGAATTGCGGCAGTAGCCGAATAAGTCGTCCCAATCGCGATAGCGGGTGACGGTCTGATCCTGCTCGAAAGCCGTAATCAGATCGGAGAAGAGTTGCTTTGGAAGGCCGTACTTCCGGACCGTTCCTTCCAGAGCGACAAAGACGGGATGCTTTACCTCTCCTCGGCACATGGCGTCCAGTTCGCGTCGCCACCATCCGAGCAGGCGCAGGCTCTCGCTCGTATCCTCCATCTCGTCACCGAGATCGTCCGCCCAGCGGCAAAATGAATAGACGTTGTAAAAATCCTGGTGGAGCTTTTTCGGAAGCAGGACGGACACTACCTGAAAATTTTCGTAGTGGCTGGTGGCTAGCCAGCGCGTGTAGTTTTCCGCTTCGAGGAGAGTGTAGCGGCGATCCAGCTCTTCCGGCGACTGGACGAACTGCTTGGGCGCGAACTGCTTCAGGGAAGGAGCCGCTGCCATGTCCAATTATGGAATGATCGCGGTCTTCATATGACCGTTGTGACTCATGAGATGCTGCATGACTTCCAGCAGGTTAGTAAGCGGCTCCACACGATTCACAAAATCGCGGGACGTGACTTCGCCTTGGCTCACAATCTCGAGAGCCCTGCGGATATGCGTCGGCGTGTGATGGAAGCTCGCCTTGCAGGTCAGTTCGGAATAGTGCAGCAATTGCGTATCCAGGCTGATGCGGCTGTCGTTCGGGCAACCGCCGAAAAAGTTCACCGTGCCTCCGCGCCTCAGCATGCGAACCGCAGCTCCCCAAGCATCGGGGTGACCCACCGCTTCGATGGCCACGTCGGTTCCCCGCCCGCCCGTTAGATCCTTGATGCGCCTTACCAGCGCTTCCGTTTCAGTGGACAACACCAGCTCTGCTGCGCCCATCGCTGCGGCCCGTTCCAGTTGCGTCTGTCGGCGTCCGATGGCGATCACGCGCGCACCGTAGACTTTCGCCAGCCTCACGAACATCAACCCGATCGGTCCAAGCCCCATCACCGTCACGTTATCCCCAGGCGAGATTCCGGTCTCTTCCAAGCCTCGAATGACGCATGCCAACGGCTCAATCAGCGCGGCGTCCTGGTAACTGACATGGGCCGGAACTTCGTAGAGATTTCGCTGCACGATGCGGCCCGGAATGCGGATGTACTCGGCGTACGCGCCGTTGTTGAAAAGCAGATCTTCGCAGAGATTCTCGTTGTTCCTAGCGCAGAAAAAACATACGCCGCAGGGAGCGGAGTTGGCAGCTACAACGCGCTGGCCGAGGCGAAAACCCTTGACCTCTTCACCCATGGCCACAATGTCGCCCGCGAGCTCATGCCCAAACAAAGCAGGCGGAACAATCATGCGAGCGTGATAACCGCGACGGAAAACTTTGACGTCGGTTCCACAGGTAAGCGCCGCTTTGACGCGCACCAGCACGTCGGCGGGACCGATCTCCGGGACCTCCACCGCCTCGATCCGCAAATGCTCCTTGCCGTAGAGCACCGCGGCCGTCATCTGAGAATTCACTCTGACCACCTTTGGGGCTGAACTATTATTTTCAACGATTTAAGTTCAGGATGCAACGCGAGATCGATCCCGGCCCGGATGTCGTTGAGCGAAAACCGATGCGAGATCAAATCTTCTAGAGGCAGCTCCCCACCAAAAACCAAGTTCGCCGATTGCCGCTGTAAATCCACGGACGCACTATACGACCCTAACAGAATCCGCTCTCCCATACAGATGTCGGCTCCCGAGAGTTCGATTCGCTCCTGGTGAGACGTCTGCGCGAATAGCAGGATGCGAGCCCCAGGCCGCGTGAATTTGATCGCCTGCTCCACGATTCCATTGGCTGAGGCCGCCACAATGACGATATCCGCACCCCGCCCGCCGGTCATATCCAGAATGCGGCTATGCAATTCTGGATCCTGCGGATCAGACGCTAGGGCCGCGCCGAAACGCGTCGAGACCTCCCTGCGGAAAGGCATGCCGTCCGTGGTCACCATCGTGGAGCCGATCCGCTTTACCAGCATGGTGAACAGCAAGCCAATCGGCCCTTGTCCCAGGATGACCACCACGTCTTCCGGCTTCGGGTCTAGCTGGACCACGCCCTTCAGGCACGTGTTTAAGGGCTCGACAAAAGTGGCGCGGTCAAACGATACGTTCTCCGGAATCCTCTCGACACCGCGCTTGACGATCCAATCCATCACCCGGACGAATTGCGAAAAACCGCCGCCAGCGGGCTCATATCCGGCTGTTACGCCCACTTTCTTATATACCGGGCATTGCGCGAACAACTTGTGCCTACAGTAGAAACATTCCATGCAGGGAATGTGGTGGAACACGATTACCCGGTCGCCCACCCGATACTGCTGCACATCGCGACCCGCCTTGACTACGATACCGGCCGTTTCATGACCGTAGATCCGTGGGGGCGCGAGCAGGTCGTATTCGATTTTCTTTAAATCGGTGTGGCAGATGCCGCATGCCTCGACGCGAATGAGAAGCTCGCCGGGCCCGATTTCGGGCGTGGGGACGGATTGCACGAAGACGGTGCTGGACCCCGTGTAAACCGCTGCCTGCATCGTGGCCGGTGGGCTTGCTATCGTGGCTGCTAGCTCAGAATTGGCAATCTGCAATAAAGTCTCCCAGCGCACCCGCGGCCATCCGGCACCTTCGGTCCAGGTGGATCAACTCAGGAACGAGCTTGAAAGGATGTCGGCACGCATAGGCCGCAATCTTTAGACGGGAAAAACGGCCCGCTAGGTCACGCATACTATTGAAATCCAGCGGAAAACTCTCGTTAGCTGTATCGGTTACCACTCGAACGCAATGAAATGCGCCGAGCGCCATCGGCTGTAGTCCTGCGGCTTCCATCTCAACGACTTCCGAACCTGCTTCGCCCAGGGTTCGCTTCTCTCCTGCCGTGGTAATCACCCGATCCACTGAGAGCAACGCTCCTCGGGCACACGGGGGCGTCGATGAAGGCGGGCGGACAAACACGCCGTTGATTGAGGTCGCGATGAAAATATCCGAGGGTGCCAGTTTTGCCGACAGCGCACCGCAGAATCCCACGCTGATCAATGTATCCCCCTCATGCATTCCGGTCTCGCGCGCTGCTGCTCTCGCCAAATTTCGCCCCGGCCCGTTTGCGGCCAGAATCACAGGAGTGCCTTTCAGCGTTCCCGTTACCGCGTGGTCGATTGGCAGAGAGAGCCGCCTTCGATTTCTGAGGTGCCGTTCCAGGCCCGCAAACTCGCGTGACTCGGCGGCCACAAACGCGATCATACGTAGCCATTCGCGCGAAACCACTCCACTGCCCGACCCAGGGCTGCGTCAACCGGTCCAGGTCGAAAGCCTAACTCCTGCTCCGCTTTTGCAACCGATACGAACATTTTCTTGCGCGCCATCTTTACCGCGTCTAATGGCGCTCTCGGCTCATGTCCGGTCAAGTTCGCCCAGCTTGTGCTCGCCATTCCTGCTGCGTACGCCACCGAATACGGAATGCGCCAACGCGGCGCTTTCATTCCGCTGACCTTCTCCAGATGCCCGAAAATCTGTTCCAGCGTCAGATTATCGCAGCCCAGGATGTACCTCTCGCCGCTCTTGCCGCGCTCACATGCTAGAAGATGCCCTTCTGCTGTATCGCGCACATCCACCAGATTTAATCCGGTGTCGAGAAAGGCCGGCATGTTTCCCCGAATGAAGTCGAGGATGATCTTGCCAGTTGGGGTCGGTTTAAAATCGTGATCGCCCACAGGAGCCGTCGGGTTTACGATGATCACGGGCAGCCCGGATTTTGCGAAGTCGATGGCCACTTGTTCCGCCTGGTACTTAGACCGTTTATAAGCACCTTTCATCTCATCGATATCCACGCTTACAGTTTCGTCGCCTGGACTTCCGGATGGAATGCCGATACACCCGACCGTGCTGGTGTACACCACGCGCTCCACCCCAGCGGTTCGCGCAGCTTTCAGAAGATTGCGGGTGCCATCCACATTGGATCGGTACAGCTCGGACGGGTCCTTCGCCCAGAGGCGATAGTCGGCTGCAATGTGGAATACAACTCCGCATCCCGCCACGGCTCTTTCCAGCGAGGCGGCATCGCGAAGGTCGCCGGTAACACGCTCGGCGTCGAGGTCGTGGACTACGCTGCCCGAGCGAACCAGCAGGCGCACGGGAATTCCGCGCTCGATCAATTTGCTTGTGACGTGCCAGCCGATAAAACCGGACGCGCCGGTGACCAGAGTGGGTTTCACTGCCTAATCAAGGGAGGCCTTGGCCTTGATAAATGTGTTCAGCGCCAGCAGCGGAAACGAATTGCGATACAAATGATAGGAAAGATAAAACACTTTGGGGAAGCCGGTCCCGGTTGCCAAATCTTCGTCCCATCCACCATCGCGTTTCTGCGTCTTGATCAAATATTCGATTCCATCATGCAGCGTGGTGCTGGTGGTATCTCCGCCAGCCAGCAGCCCCAGAATCGCCCAAGCTGTTTGAGAAGGCGTGCTCGATGCGGCCACGAAAGAATTGTTGTCGTAGCTGGCGCAACTCTCGCCCCAGCCTCCGTCAAAGTTCTGAATGGAGCGGATCCACTCCAAACCTCGCTGTACAGGAGCCTCTCGATCGCTGACTCCCGCCGCTTTCATGCCCCTTAGCGCAAGGAACGTGCCGTAAACGTAGTCGACGCCCCAGCGCCCGTACCAGCTTCCGTCCTGCTCCTGCGTCTCTAGCAGGAAGTGGACGCCTTTTCGTACTGCGGAGTGAGACATGTCATGGCCGTAGGCGCATAACGCTTCGACGACGCGACCCGTAATATCGGGACAGCTGCAATCGAGCATTGCATTGTGGTCGGCGAAGGGGACATAGCTGAGCGGGACCCAATCGTTGTCGACATCGAAGGCAGCCCAGCCGCCATCCTGGCCTTGCATTCCGATCAACCAATCGATAGCCCGTTGCTCGCAAGCAGATTGCTCGCTGGCTTTGCTGGCCCGAGAGCGGCGGAGCGCAAGCAGCACCATGGCCGTGTCGTCGATATCGGGATACGATTCGTTGGCGAATTCGAAATACCAGCCGGAGGGTTCGAGATTGGGACGCTTGATTGACCAGTCGCCCTTTTGCCGCACTTCTTTGGTGAGCAGCCAATCGGCCGCACGCCGGAGTGACGCGTTGGGGGTCGACTCACACTCGCCCAGCGCATGCCCGGCAATCGCGGTGTCCCAAACTACGGAGAAACAGGGCTGGAAGAAGAACCGCTTGCCGTCATCCACCAGCAGCCTATCGAACTGTTTCTGCGCCTCCACTCGTTCTGGATGCTCTGGGCCATAGCCCAAAAGGTCGAGCGCCATGATCACATACATCATGGGCGGGTAGATTGCGGCCACGCCGTCAGAATTGCGGGTATGCTTCAGAATCCACTGCTCGCATTTGCGGATGGCTCGACGCCGTAAGCTCTTCGGCCCGCGCTTCTCCCAAAGCTTCAGACCCTTGTCGACTTTGACGAACAGGTTGCGCCAGGTAAACGTTTGCGCATCGCGCGTGAAAGCAAGCTTCGTTTCGGGAATGAATAACTCATCCAGAGTGAACCCTGTTGGCGCGGGGCGCTTGGGATCGAACGAATGCACTACCGAGAGAGGAATGACGATGGCACGCGACCAGGAAGACATTTGGTAAATGAAGTTACCAGGTACCAGGATCATCTCGGGGGGAACGGTGGGCACATACTCGCGCGGGAACAGATCGAACAAACTCAGGTTCAGCTTGACGTAGCTGTTCGCGGCCTGAATGCCGCCGAGCGATAGAATGCTCTCGCGCGCCAACGCTAGCCGCGTGTCGTTGTGATCGAGACCCGCCAGCTTGAGTGCGAAATACGCCTTGACCGTCGCACTTACGTCGGCTGGACCTTTCGGATATATGTTAAAGCCACCATCGGGAAGCTGCCTGGCCAGGATGGAAGCTACGGCCTTGTCGATCAGCGGACGCGTGACAGGATTCCAGTGTCCGTCCACCGGCGGATGGAGCCAAAGTTGGAGCAGAATGAAGTCGGATTCCAGAGTGGTGTCAGCGGTGAGTTCCGCCCACCAATAGCCATCCTCATGCTGCAAGCTGAGAAGAAAGTCTGCGGACTTTTGCGCCGCTTCGGATGCGCCCGTTAAGAGAGAGTCTGCGATTTGGAGGTCTGGAGTCATACGCGGGCAACAGGGGCCAGCCGGAACACCGAGCGTTCCAGGTCGGCCGGCAGTTGGAA
>JANXQZ010000801.1 GCA_025353235.1 Bryobacterales bacterium | reverse complement strand
GCTGCAGCCGCCTTTCCAGGCGGCTTGACGTGCCGAAATCGCGGGAGAGTGCGTTCAACGCAGTAGCCTAGCTCCAGCGTAGCGCGGCAATTCGGCACTCCGGAGCCGCCTGAAAGGCGGCTGCAGCCAGGATTGGCTGCCCCACAAAACGAAAGATATCACATGCCATGTAGCTTGATTCTAGACTTTGAGCCGAAACAGCAATAGATCCAGACTGAACGTTACTCGCATCGCTTCCGGGGGCGTTGATTGCATCGGTCGATAGATGGAGAGCAAAACATCGTGAACAGCGGCAGCATCGAGATCCGCGTGAGTGGAAACGCCCTGCTGATCGATGAGCGCAAAATTATCCGCGAATGTCTGAACCGTGCGAGCCACGCGATCCCGCCCCACACCGCGCAACTCAATCAAATCCTCCGGCGCGGGAATCGCAACGAGCAAATGCCCCTCATCCCGCAGGACGCGCCGGAACTCACCCGAATTCATCCGTGCCGTGATCGACATCACAATCGAAAATGCACGGTCTGCATACGGCACCCACCGATCTGCATTCCCCGCGATCCATTCGCATCCGGGGTAGCGCCGAGCAGCCGCTTCAACGGCCGGAGCCGAAATGTCCACCCCATGCGCATCGAAGCCGATCTCGCGAGCGAGCGTGCCGAGATAGAAGCCGTCCCCGCAGCCCGCATCGAGAACAATGTCATCGGACGAAATGGCGAGCATACCTGCCACTCCGCGCAGCAGCGGCCCAGTTACGCCGCGATCATGCAATCTCCGCCGCGCCGCAACCGCCGCCTCAGTATCGCCCGGCTGCTTCGACTTCTTGTCCTGCGGCTGGAGCAGGTTGGTGTATCCGCTCCGAGCGATGTCGAATGAATGTCCGTTTTCGCAGAACATACGCCGTTCGTCGCGCGCCAGGGGCATGCGGCATCCGCGCACAGTGCAGAGCAGCACGCTCAATAAACTTCAATCTCAATCTTTGCTCGCGGCGCAGTCACATATGCCGAAACTAAACTCTCGTTCCCATCTCGATCCACCGCCTTCACGCCAAACACAAGATTATCGATCGAGACATCTTTCAGCTCATACTCCAGCACGTTCCCGACGAAAATTTCGTGTTCCCAGAAGGCCGATGTTGTTTGCCGATACACCACCACATACCCGGCCAAATCTTCCTCCGGGCTGTCGTTCTTCCATCTGAGTCTTGCATCGTAGCGGGACTTGCCGCGCGCAATCAACGGAGACAACTGCCCCTTTCGAGGACCTCTCGCGATCTCCTCTGTAACCACGGGAGCCTTCGGCGCCAGTGCCAGACTAGCCAGCGCGGCCGCGTTGACCTTGGCCACACGAGCCGTATAGGGAACCGAAGTATTCGCGAAGGTATCGGTGGGCGTATGCTGATTCGCGAAGTTCTCATTCGGAGTAGTCAAGCGAACCGCCGCGTAGCCTTCCTGGTTGAACGGAGTGTGGTCGCCGCCCCGTCCAAAGCGGTCATGCCGGAACACGGGGCCCACATGCATCGACGGTATGTAGCGTTCAGCGATGTCGCGAACATAGCGCGCGAGTTGCCGCGAGGACGAATCCGCCGGCTCTTCCGAAAACACCCAAATCAAATTATTCTCGCTGTGGCCATTGCCCGATACGTCGCTGCCGATAATGTCGTTGTTCAGCACCCCATCGATCAATTGCTTCCCGGCGTGCGCCTTGCGCGCGTACAAACTAGCCCCGATCAGCCCTTCTTCCTCGCCCGCAAATGCGATGAACACGATCGTTTTTTCAAACTCGTACTGGCTCATTACGCGCGCCAGTTCGAGGACCGCAGCCGTTCCGCTGCCATCATCTGTCACCCCTGGAGCCATTTTCTCCAGGCTGTCTTCGCTGTACACAAGCTCGTCGCCGGTGGCCGGTGGCGTGCCTTCAGGCCTGCGTTTCAACGCTACTGAATCGTAGTGGGCGCTAAGAATGAATTGCCGCTCGGGACTCTTAGTGCCGGGAAGCACCGCCACCACGTTATACAGGTCGACATCCCGGAAGATGCGGTTTTTCTTCTTTACTTTGTAGCTGTCGAACGTTACCTGCAGCTTGGGACTGTAACTCTTGAACTGAGCCGAGATCCAGCGGCGGGCCGCGCCAATGCCCTGGATTTCGTTGTCCTGGCTTGAAAAAATGTCGCGGGTTCCAAAGCTCTCTAGCTTCTTCAGGGATTGAGCCATCCGCTCCTCGGACACTGAATCGACAATCTTCTTGATCATCGGATTCACTGACTTCATCTCGCCACGAAGAGACGCCGCGAGCACCAGCAATAAAGTCGCAAGCCTCATTTGGCCTTGGCAGGGTAGCTGTGTTCAAACTTATTGCGCGAATTGTAAACGGTGAAAGAGCCGTCCGACTGAGCCGACAACTTCAGGTATTTCCCCTCGCAATTCTCGTCAACATTCGCAACGTAGCTGTCGCGCGTGTTGTGCTCGGCACCGCCCTCGATCGAGTAATGGACCTGCCAGATATCTTCGATCCCCGGCGTATCTTTGATAACCTGCCAAGCCGACGGACTGCCCCCCTTCTTGGCTCCGTTATTCATAAGAGCCACCCGGGGGTGGATGGCATTCACCAACACCGGATTCCCAGATTGATCCGATCCATGATGAGTGGTGAGATAAACGTCTACCGTGCCGATCAGGTTATTCGGGCACACTAGTTCCGTCTCTTTGTTCCAAGTAAGATCGCCTAAATCGAGCAGCCGGAACGAACCAAAGGAGATCAGCGTACCCAGGGACCGGCCGTTCTCCGAGGTGTCCACCTCCTTCTTCTGAACGCTGCCACACGCTGAATTCGGCTGTCCCGCACCCGCCATCGCGGAAGAAATATGTTCGCCAGCTGCGGTAAGCGCCGTGACCTCGATACCTTTTACGGGAATCTTATCGCCCGGCTTCGCCACGATATGCTGACCGCGTGAAAGCACTTTTTCGTAATCCGCGTAATCTTCGCGGGTGACCTTGGAATCTTCCAAGTTCGGACCATGATCGACAAACGTGCCGATCTTCATGCGGTCGGCCAGTTGGGTGATCCCGCCCACGTGATCGCGGTGATAGTGGGTGATGAGAACGTAGTCGATCTGTTTCAGCTTGGCGTGTTTGGCTAGAGTGACAATGCGATCCGCGTCGCGACCGTTGAACCCGCGCCAGCCTGTGTCGATGAGCATGGACCCGCCCGTGGGCGAAACGATGAGGGTTGCCTGCCCTCCCTCCACATCAATCAAGTAAACGTCCAGAGTCTTGGCAGCGCGCAAGATGGGAGAACAACAAAGCAGGAGTGCTATAAGCGTAGATCGCATGTGCCGAAATCGTATCATAACTAAGCAGGAACATGCGCCGTGGAAATAACGTAGTTTAGAGTAAGGAGCTACATGCCGTACTGCTGCAAATGCGGAGCTCGCGTCGGGGTCGCAGACCTTTATTGCGCTGCTTGCGGCACGCGCCAGCCCAATGTTCCCGCGTCGGCTCCGGCGCCAGACTTGCTTTCTGGCATCAGTCCGCGTACTGCTTCCCTGCTCTGCTATGTTCCTCTGGTCGGTTGGCTGGCGGCGATCGTGGTGTTAGCTTCCACGAACTTCAGGAACAACGCCCGCGTTCGTTTCGATGCTTTTCAGGGCCTGTACCTCTTCGTCGCCTGGCTCAT
>JANXQZ010000614.1 GCA_025353235.1 Bryobacterales bacterium | reverse complement strand
TGCGTGGATGCCGCTCCGATGCCCGCAGGATTGGTGCTAAATAAATTGAAGCCGAACTCGGAGAGCTTCGTACGGTCGATACTCGCGAACTTCACTTCCAGCAGAATCTGACGCGGCTCCGCAGCGGGCGGCATCTGCAACAGATTCACGACGGTCTTGGTATGCATCCCGGCCAGCGCTTGGGCCCGCTTGCTGTCCTCCGGGTTTCTCGCCGTCCCGGTCAGCACCAGAGACTGATCGTTCCCGCTCAAGCTGATGCCCGACCCGGTCCAGCCGCGAAACTCATCCCGCAGCGAGTCGATTTCGAAGGTGTCGTTCACCACGCGAATTTCATAACGAACTGGCTCGGCCCCGGTCTCCCAAACGATCACCGTCGTCCAGCCCAACCCTTTGGCGTTCACCATTACTTCGCGCGGGGACACCACAATAGCGTCCGCGACCTTAGGCTCCGCCACTGCGACCCTCACAACATCATTGCTGAATTGGAGCAGATCGCCCTTTCCAAGCGTGAGCGTGATAGGCTTCTTGGCGCTGGGCAATGGTTCGCCAATCGCGCAGAGGCAGAAGAGTGCGAACAACAACAGACAGATCGGCGACCTGGCCATCATTGAAAAATTTCCTGGACATGTTTATCGCCGCGATACACATCCACCACCAAGCGGGGTTTCGGAGGCTCCGGCTTCTCTTCCTTCTTGCCGGTCAGCCCGGCCCAAACCTTGGGATCCCGCACATTCGGACCGTTGAATTCACGGCGCACTCCCACAGGACCGACGTTGAGAGAAGCCGCCGTGGTGGGCCGCGTGTCCAGACTATCGGAATGGTCCAGAGGGTTGCGGAGCGAAAGACTGATCTTTCCCTCGTTCTTGGCTAGCTCCAACTTGCGCGCCTGCTCCGGGGTGACGATCAGCGTGGCAGCTTGGTTCTGCGGGCGGGATGCGCGGGGGTCTATGTTGGCGTTCTGCGCCGCTTCCGTCACACGGCCGATCGACATGACCACAACATCTTCGAGAATCGTGCTGGTGACAGCCTCGGACATCGAGCCCGGACGGGTGAATAGCACATCCACGTGAGATCGCGGCTGAACCAAACCCGCGACGCCGCTCATATCGCTGATCTGGACTGAGATGGCCCGCATGCCAGGCTCGATGGTGGATGCGAGACCCTCCGCACGCGAACTGCTGGTAAGCTTCGGATTCGTAAACGGTTCATTGGCATTCACGGGGAAGAGCAGCACGCGGTCCACTGCCATGTTCTCGTCAAGCACGGCGGTTTTCGGCAGTGACTTCTCAGAAATGTGTACGGTTCTCAGGTCGGCTTTCTTGAGCTTCGTTCCAGCGGCCATGTCTCGCGATGCGACCACGTATGCCACGGTCTTTTCGTTCTTGGGTGCCTTCGTCGTCGAATATAGAAACCAGGTAAGCAGAGCCGCCGACACCCAGGCAGCGCCGAAGATGATCAGTAATCTCTTGCGATCCATTATTGTTTTCCCGAACCCCGCTGCAGCAGAACCGCAACCTTATCCCGATACAACTCGCG
>JANXQZ010000566.1 GCA_025353235.1 Bryobacterales bacterium | reverse complement strand
GTCGCGCGATCCAATGCCTTCCTGGTTACCGAGCCGGATCGAGAAAGCTGGAGTGCGGGAGAGTTGATCCAGGTGCTGATGAAATGAGCAATCTCTCCCATTTCGATTCTGCGGGAACTCCCCGCATGGTGGACATCTCATCCAAGCTCGACACCAAACGAACCGCACGCGCTCATGCCTTCGTGAGGATCAAGCCCGAAGTATTGTCCCGGCTCCCGGAAAATCCCAAGGGCAATCCGCTCGAAATCGCACGCATCGCGGGCCTCATGGCGGCCAAGAAAACATCGGAGCTCATCCCGCTTTGCCATCCCCTGATGCTCTCGAATGCCGACGTCGAGGTAAGCATCGAAGCCGAAGGCATTCGCATCCTGTCGACAGTAAGCACCACAGGCCCCACAGGCGTGGAGATGGAAGCGTTGACCGCCGTTTCAATCGCGGCGCTCACGGTGTACGACATGACGAAAGCACTCGATAAATCCATCGAAATTCAGGACGTGTACCTGCTGGACAAGACAGGCGGGAAAAGTGGAGACTACCGGCGAAAATGATTCAAACCGCGATTCTCACCGTAAGCGATTCTGTAGCCAATGGCATGCGCGAGGACCGATCTGGCGCAAACCTGCGCGCACGTGTGGAAGCGCTCGGCTGGGCGGTTCACGCCACAGGTGTAGTGACGGATGACACCGCGCAAATCTCCCAGCGGCTTGCGACCTGGGCCGACGCGGGAGCGATTGATGTGATCCTTACCACCGGAGGAACTGGGATCGCCATCCGCGATATTACTCCTGAAGCCACCCGCGCCGTCATTGACCGCGAGCTTCCCGGACTCGGCGAACTAATGCGCAGCGAAGGCCTGAAGGCCACTCCGCTCGCACCGTTATCGCGCAGCTTGGTAGGAACTCGCGGGACTGTCCTGATCGCTAATTTCCCCGGTTCGCCCAAGGGCGCAGTCGAGTCGCTGAACGCCATCGCGCACCTCATTCCCCACATGGTCGATCTCTTGCACGGGAAGACCGAACATGCTCCAGTGCGAAACTGTTAGTAGTATGCCCACGTCCTTGAAACGTATGCGAATTCTGAGCGCGCTTTTTGCGAGTACCCTCTGTCTTGCCCAAGCGCCGCCAGCGTCGCAAGCCACCGACGACATGCCGAAACGCAGCGACATCGTGGTGCAGGTGAAAGTTGTAATCGCGCCCACCACCGTGGTCGACAAGAATGGCAACTACATCAACGGACTGACCATCGACGATTTTAAACTTTACGACAATAACAAGCCGCAGAGACTCACCGCAGATGTATCCTTCGAACCGCTCTCGATGGTGGTGGCCGTGCAGAACAGTTCCATGCTCACCGAGATTCTGCCAAAGATTCAGAGGATCGGCGTGATGTTGGACAACTACGTGGTGGGGCAAAACGGCGAGGCGGCAGTGGTCGCCTTCGATCACCGCATCCGTGTGATGCAGGATTTTACTTCCGACGCGGGGAAACTTGACGCCGCCATGAAAAGCATCAAGCCGGGCGGGAGCAGCAGCCGCATGATCGATGCAGTAGTCGACTCGGTGCGCATGTTAGGCAAGCGCCCTGATAGTCGGAGGCGAGTGTTGCTACTCATCAGCGAGAAGCGGGACAAGGCCAGTGAAGGGCGGCTGCGCGAGGCGCTTACGGCGGCACAACTCGCGAACGTTTCTATTTATTCGATCGACATTTCTCATATCTTGGCCCAATTCACGGCCAAGTCTGATCCCCCGAGGCCGAATCCGATTCCGGCAACCGCGCAGCATGTTCCGGCGGGCGGAATTCAGACTCCCACCACGGTGGATATCCAGCAAAACTCCGGCAATTTCATCCCGCTGTTCGTGGATATTTTCAAGGGTGCGAAGAGTATCTTCGTGGACGATCAACTCGATGTTTTCACCAGGTATACGGGAGGCAAAGAGTTCTCGTTTGTTACTCAGAGAAGTCTTGAGAAAGCCGTCACGGCCCTCG
>JANXQZ010000555.1 GCA_025353235.1 Bryobacterales bacterium | reverse complement strand
CTGTGAGGCTCTCCACGGCCTGGTTGATTTCCTTGCCGGTGAACTCCACTCCAAGCTGGAGCTTAGTTGCAGTTACCAACTGCCCTTGACTGGGAGGTTCGGGCACGCCTTCCACGGCCACGTGTCCAACGAAATAGGTCGGCGTGGTGATGAAGCGAATGCGGACCGCGCCGTCTACTATGGACGCGTCCACCGCAATGTCCTGGTATTCTCCGGTGGCGAAGAGGCGCTGGATAGCTTGGCGCAGATCAGCGGACTGGAGCAGGTGTCCAGTTTTGAGCGGGAGCATCGCTCTCAGGCTGTCGTCTCTCAAGGCTTGTTGTGCAGGCTCGAACTCGATGGATGCGATGGGCTTCCCCTCGTATCGATCAAGCCCTGCTGCTAGAGAGAGGCGACAAAAAACGATGAGTGCGAACCCACATGCATACAAGCCCAGCCGGGTCGCCACAAGAGACCATCTTAGCGCAACGGCTGTTACCATCAGGTTGTCATGACTCCGGGCGACCTCGATCGATACTCGCGGCAGATCCTATTTCCCGGCATTGGGACAGCGGGGCAGCAACGATTGTTGGACGCGCGCGTGGCGGTGGTGGGTTGCGGAGCGCTAGGCAGCTTCCAGGCGGGAGCGCTTGCCAGGGCAGGTATCGGTCGGTTGCTCATCGTGGATCGCGACTATTTGGAGCTGAGCAACCTGCAGCGTCAGTGGCTCTTTGAGGAGGCCGATGCTGAGCAGTGCCTACCCAAGGCGGTGGCGGCGGCGAGGGCTCTGGCACGGATCAACTCTGGCATTCAAGTGGATGCCGAGGTTGCGGATCTCACGTTTGAAAATATAGGCGATCTCTTGGCTGAATCGGATCTGATTCTCGACGGGACTGACAATTTTGAAACGCGCTACTTAATCAATGATTATGCTGTTAGCCGGGGAGTGCCCTGGATTTACGGAGCGGCGGTGGGGAGTTATGGGATCTGCATGGCGGTCGTCCCAGGTAATACGGCCTGCTTGCGGTGTGTTTACCCGGATCCGCCTCGGGGCGATCAGGCCACCTGCGAAACGGCGGGTGTTTTGGGGACGGTTACTTCGCTGATTGCCAGTCTTCAGGTTTCGGAAGCGCTTCGGATTTTATGCACGGGGAATTCTAGTGGGAGATTATCTACGGTGGACGTTTGGTCGGGCGACATCAGGCAACTTCAACAACCGCCAGCCGATCCGAACTGCCCCGCTTGCGCTCGCGGAGAGTTCCACTACTTGAATGCGAAACAACGGACGCCGGTCAGTCTATGCGGCCGAAATGCGGTGCAGATTCACGATCAAGCGCGGCCTGTGAATTTGAGAGAGCTTGCGGCTCGCCTGAAGCCGATTGGGACGGTCCGCACCAACGAATTTGCGCTTCGATTCGAGACTCCGCCCTATGAGTTAACGGTCTTCCCGGATGGTCGCGTTATCGTGAAGGGGACCACAGACATAGGTCAAGCGCGGAGCGTCTACGCCAAATACATCGGCAGTTGAAACTTGGCTAACGATTGACCTTCTTATGAGTCTTGCGGTCATACACCAGACCCGCACCGCCGCCTGCTACGGCACCGATTGCCGCACCCTTCCCGCCGCCAGCCAACGCTCCGATTGCGGCACCGCCCAATGCGCTTCCGCCGACGATCGCTGCTGATTTTTTAGTGCTCCGTCCTCGCGTGTTGTAGACGCGGCGGCCATTGCTGTAGCGATAGCGTCGCCGACGTTGCACCACCGGAACCAATTTGGCGTCGGATCGTTGCACTGCGTACTCATAACGCGCTTCCTGGGGCTGCGCCAACGCTAGAGGTGCTTCCTCTACCAGCGTCAAGGCAAGCAGTGTGGATCCGAGAAGTATTTTAGTGTTCATTGGAGACTCCAGCAAACGGGGAGCAATCACCGCTCCATCCTGAACCGACGCGTAATCAACGCATTCAGAGGGGTGGAACCCGAGAACAAGGGTAAATCCTACTCGAATTGCTTTCGAAACTCCGCGAATTGCCGTTGCAAGTCTGTCAATTGAGAGC
>JANXQZ010000786.1 GCA_025353235.1 Bryobacterales bacterium | reverse complement strand
GTGTGCGTGTCGGTCAGCACGAGGATTGGCGGAAAACCGTAAACCCAGGCGGCGCCCAGACCATTGGCATCGTTGGAACCGCCCAGAATCGCGCTGGTGGAATCAGAAGAAATGGCTACGGATTGGCCTTGGTTCGCACCCGAGCCGTTAGGATCGGCGAGCTTGCTGCCCTGTTGAGTCCATACTGAGCCTGATCTGGTGAACACCCAGGCCGCGCCGGTGGTGTTGCTGTCCCCTCCGCCGCCGACAACCGCCGTATTTCCATCGCCGGACAGAGCAACCGCCTGACCTTGGCTCGCGTTGGGGCTAGCGCCCGAACCGACCAGCTTAGCTTGCTGGGTCCAGGTCGCGCCGGCTCGGGTATAGATCCACGCTGCGCCGAGAGAGCTGTTGTCCCCGCTTCCCCCTACAATCGCCGTGTTGCCGTCGGCTGAAATTGAGACGGACTGCCCATTTTCCGCCGTGTCGATATCGCCGGTTGCGATCAGCTTTTTCTGCTCGGCCCATACCGTGCCTGTTCGCGTGTAGACCCATGCCGCGCCGATGAAACTATCATCCTGAGGTCCGCCAATTACGGCGGTGCTGCCGTCCGCCGATAAGGCTACTGAGTTACCCTGCAACGCTGCGCCTACTGCGTCCGGCGCGATAATCTTGGCCCCTTGCTGGCTCCAAACGCCATTCGCGCGGACAAAGATCCAGGTAGCTCCGGAGTAGCTATTGTCGCCCGCGCCTCCTACAATGGCGGTGTTTCCATCCGCTGACAAACCGACTGACCAGCCCACGGCGGGACTCTGATCGGTCGGATCGCTCGGGACGAGCTTGCTCCCTTGCTGCGCCCAAGTTCCATTAGTTCTGGTGTAAATCCATGCGGCTCCGAAACCGTTTCGGTCGTAGCTGCCGCCCACGATGGCGGTGTTCCCGTCCAAGGAAAGTCCGACGGACCAGCCCTGATTCGCACCCCCGACTGCATCGTTTGCGACTAGCTTCGGTCCTTGCTGGGCCCAGATCCCGTTGGACCTGACAAACACCGTCGAGGCGCCGACTCCGTTATTCGCGTTGTACGCACCTACGAGAGCGGTGCTCCCATCGCCGGACAGGGCGACCGAATAGCCTTCATTCGCTGCCGTTAGATCGGTCAGCTTGGTCCCGGGTTGAACGAATTGCGCGCTGGCAGGGGCGGCAACGGCGCAGATGAGCGCTATGACAAGCGCAAGGGAGCAACCAAAGATGGAAGCGAAGTTTTGGGGACGGGGAACGGGCTTGTGTCGGTTCATTGCGGGCCAGAGGTCCATACTTTCCGGTACACATAGATCCGCAATCCACCCGAGGGCGGGATTACAGCTACGATTCCAAAACTTGGATTCTCTTAATCTAGCATCCCGCGAAGGAAAATGGTGGCTCGACTTACGATTGTGGCCCTAAGAGTACACTTGGACCGATAACATCCATACTGGGGTTTCATAACGTCTGAGCAGGTCGACCGAGTTGGAGTTTTCGTGCAGAGAGGCGAACGCCATCGCCTCTCGGGAGGGAGAATTCATCTCCAGACTGTGGTTGTGCTGCTTGCCAATTTCGTTTTGCAGGCCAGCCGTTTCCATTGCCCAGACGCGATCGACATGATTCCCGATCAGAGTAGGATCATTCTGGTATACAGGTGTTTTGATACAGACATCGAACATGCAAGAATACAAGAGAACCGAGATCCAAGCTGGATTTCCAGAGCCGGATCTGGCGGATCATGGGGACTATCAAAGTTGTGCTTGCAGCGAACAGTTATACGGAATGCGGATTAAAGAATCTGGACAAAACAGCCGAGATACTTTAGGAGTTTCTCATCAGCGAATCATGAGATCGGTCGAGCTATTCACGGGGGCGGGCGGGTTGGCCCTTGGCATTGAGGCTGCGGGGTTCCGTCACGACACGGTTATCGAACGCGACAAGTACTGCTGTCACACCATTCGGGAGAATCAATCGCGAGGGTTTAAGCCAGTAGCCGGGTGGGCTGTTCGCGGGAGACGTCCGAAACTTTGACTACCGCGAAATCCAAGGTGAGGTCGATTTGCTCGCAGGCGGTCCACCGTGCCAGCCGTTCTCGATTGGAGGCAAATAAGGGTCATCAGGACCGCCGCAACATGTTTCCAGAGATGGTTCTGGCAGTCAGGGAACTCCGGCCCAGCGCCGTTCTGGTTGAAAATGTGAAAGGTTTGACGCG
>JANXQZ010000490.1 GCA_025353235.1 Bryobacterales bacterium | reverse complement strand
CAAGGCGATGGGAACGAACTTAATCGCGACCCGCAGCGTGAGTTCGCCATCGAGCCGCTCCGCCAGATAGACCGCGCCCATCCCGCCGCGCCCAATCGACTTGATGATCCGATAAGGACCGATCCGCTCCGAGGAGGTGGGTGGAATGTCCTGCTCAATTCGAGCTGCCAATTTCTTCACAGGGGTTCCCAGAAATTCTTCGGCGCCTTGGTCGAACTCTAGAATCTGTTCCACTTCGGCCCGCAGCGAAGCATCGGGGCAATGCTCGATCAGATAACGTTCGCGGGCAGAGGGCTCCAAGTCGGCGGCCTCATGAAACAGCCGCTCGAGTTCTGGATTCAACCCTTTAACTCCCGGTGCAGCCAAGCTTGCGCCAACCTCAGTTCGCGAAAGGCTTGCATGGTGCTGATGTCGATGTGTTCGGCGCACTCTTCCAGCGTCATGCCGCCGAAGAAGCGCATTTCAATTAATTGAGCCTTGCGCGGATCCTCCTTCGCCAGGCGATCCAAGGCTTCATGGATGGCGACCACCTGCGTGAAGTCCTGATCCAGCGAGAGAATTTCCTCCTTCAGCTCGAGATTGGAGACGCCGGATCCCCGCTTCTGTGCGCCTTTCGACCGCGCATAATCCACGATGATCTGTCGCATGATCTTAGCGGCTAGGGCGAAAAAGTGAGCGCGATCATTCACGTTCTGCTGCTTCGATTCCACCATCTTGATGTAAGCTTCGTTCACGAGGGCGGTGGCCTGAATGGTCTGATTCTGATCGCGCAAATAGGCGTGGGCGAGGCGGCGCAGTTCTCCATAGACGAGAGGGACGAGTTGGTTCAGCGCATCGCTGTCGCCCTCGCGAGAGCGTTGCAGCAGGACAGTCACCGGCGTTGCTTCCACCGTATTATTATGCGGCTTTAGGATTCCGATACAATAGGATTGCGCCGGGATAGCTCAGTTGGTAGAGCACCGCACTTGTAATGCGGATGTCGCGAGTTCGATTCTCGCTCCCGGCTCCATCAACGATTTCTAGGCATCTGTAGGGCAGATTGTTAATCTGCATCCGATTGTTAATCGGCTCTCCCTGGTTGCATAGTGAACTCGTCGCCGCCGTGCTTTCCTGAACGCCAACGCTGCGGCTTGCCGCCATTTGCTACGTCATCCTGATTTCCTCGTCGCCCGCCCCAATTGTGGTTGGGGGCGATGCTGCGAGCCGGCAACTGACCGAGGCGTGGCGTGCCAAGTTCGTTCGGAACTGCACCACCGCCGAGAACATGCGCGTGCTGCAAGGCTACTTGGAGCGGTTCGGCCGTCCGCAGGCCTTTTACACCGATAAGGCCGGGTTGTTCCAAACCGCGGTCAAGACCAAGCGGGGCGAGCAAAGCGGAGGCAAAGACCAGCCTGAAATGCCGCCAACCCAGATAGGCCGGGCCTTGACAGAACTGGGCATAGTCTGGATAGCGGCTCATTCTCCGCAAGCCAAAGGCCGGGTGGAGCGCCAATTCGAGACCGCGCAGGACCGGCTGGTGAAGGGGCTGCGCGTGGCGGGCGCCTGCACTTTGGAAGAAGCCAACGCGTACCTGGACAACGAATACCTCCCGTGGTGGAACCCGACTCTGACGGTGATGGCGGCCAATCCGACGGATGCGCACCGGGCGCTCGGAAAAGACCGCGAGTTGGCGGCGATTCTGAGCCATGTCGAGCAGCGCCAAGTGGCCAACGATTACACGATCCGCTTCCAGGGGCGGACTTACGGCATCGACCGCGCCTGCATTCGAACGGGCATGCGGAAAGCCGATGTCCGCGTGGAAGTTCGCCTGGACGAGTCGGTGGCGGTCCGATATGGAGATTGCCATGTCGGCATTGAACTGTGCGAGCGTGCGCTGCCAACCGCGCCGCAGGGTCGCAAAGTGAAATCCGCCTCAGCGCGCAAGGCTCCAACGCGGGCGGCAAAAGCAGCTGGATGCAGGACTTCTTCCAAGGGCCTTCGATCAGTTTGAAGCAGGCCATTCGGATTGCCAATGCGACCAGCTGAACGCGGAACGGAAAGACGATTTGGAGCGCCGGGCAAAAGCGGCCCGGCGGTTGATCGCGTTTACTGGCCCAAGACCTCCGCTCGGAAGCTTCACCGTACTGATGGGCTAAAAGCAAAACCCCCGAGATCGACTCGAGGGTTTCTGTTGTGCCGATCAGTCACGGAGCCAGCTCCGTCGCATCGGTCTTGGGCATCCGCTTGGGCGCGACCCCTGGCGGACTTATTCACCCTAGCATCACCCCTGAATTCAGAAGTTCCAAATAGGACATTTCTACTTTGCTGGGAATAGGACATTTCTACTTTGCCTTGACAGAGATAAGACTCCCCCTGTCGGTAGTTAGTCAAGATGTCCGCTTTTAATAATTAGTGATCTGTCCGCTTTACCATACAAAGTGCTGAGCCCAATCTCCCAACACGCCGAGGTGCGAGCAGGGGATACACAAGGGGGCGGCAGCCCCTCATGTGGGGGGAGCCGGATGCATCGATGCGAGCC
>JANXQZ010000472.1 GCA_025353235.1 Bryobacterales bacterium | reverse complement strand
GCCGTCTGCGTCCGGCTTAGCCCGGTCATCTTGGCGAGGTACCGCCGCACCAGTCCCTTGGCGTCCAGTTTTAGGCGCCCGTAGTCTTGCTGTCGCAAGGTCCGGTTCACCCACTCGTATGACTCTTGCTGGTCCCTGGCTTGGGAAGTGCACCTCCCCGCTGGCCTCCAGAAACGCCCCGATCTGCTCCAAGCTCAGTGTTTCTTCGTCTATCATGCTGATGATCACTCTCCAGCATGCGGAATCTCCCCTTCAGGCTCATCTTGTATGAGAAACGCGGTCTCGCTCCAGGCTCATCTTGCATGAGATAAGACTCTTCATCGACTCGGCGTGTCACTGAGTTATTATGTCTACGGTCGGACCAGCCACCCCGGCCGCGCTCAACTCGATTTTCGCCGATCCCTTCAGAGCATCTGCAGGCATGCGAAAATTCACCTGATAGCCGTCTACCGAGCCGGGAAAGCCCACCGCTCCCAGCACGAGGGCCGATCTCCCATTCACCCTCACCTCCACCAGCGAATCGACGGCAGCTGGCGGATTGGACGGAAATGGCTGGCCGGAAACAACGCTAGGGCGGGTCGCGCCAAGACCCGTCGCGAAAATAGTCAGCACCTCATCCGCCGCCGCTGGCTTAGACGCGGTGACCAGCGTAAAATCGCTGGAGTGGGTCACAGCCGGTCCGCCAGCAGTAGCCACAATCTTGGGCGCAGCCATCGGGCCGGCGCACGCGGGCCGGAAGCCCACCATGATAAAACCATGCGTCACACCGTCCGCATTGCGGTACCGTCCTACGATCGTGTCGCCGCGCTGATTGATCCCGGTGGCCCCTGTAAACGTCGCGCCGGGAAAATCAAACGTGCTGAATTGGCCCCCGCTCAGCAGATAGGCATGGCTCGAACCTCCGGCGACGTACCGTCCGACAATGTCGCCCCGTGCATTGAGCCCCGTCGTATTGGTATAGGTGGCGCCCGGGAGATCAAATGAAGTGAAATCGCCATCGCTCAGCAGAAAGGCATGAACGACACCGGCACTGCTGTAGGCTCCGGTGATGTCGCCTTGAGGGTTGATCCCGTTTGGCCCTGTAGAGGCGGCCCCAGGGAAATTAATTGTATTGAATTGGTTTCCGCTCAGCAAGTAACCATGCTGCACCTTGTCAGCGGTAACGTAAAATCCCACGATGTCGCCCCGCGCGTTGATCGCACTTGTTTCGGTGCTGGGGGCGTCGGGAAAATCGATCGCCGTGAATTGCGCCCCCTTCAGCAGAAAGCTACGGCGCCGGCTGTCTAATGTATACACGCCCACGACGTCACCGGCAGGGTTGATCCCATAGAGTTCGCTGCTGGTGGCACCGGGGAAGTCAACCGTGGTGGATTGGCCCCCGCTCAGCACAAAACCATGGGTCGACTTGTCGGCATTGACGTATACTCCGACGATGTCGCCGCGAGTATTGATCCCCCAGGGTGTGGTTGAGGCAGCACCAGGGAAATCAATGGTGGTAAAGATGGGGCTCTGTCCAAAAACGTTCGATGCAGCGCCCAGCGCGAAGCTAAGCGCAAGCGCGTAAAGTTTCCAATGTCTTCGCATACCTGTTCCTCTATTCAGGTAGGCGCGGAATACGCTGGGATACTATCACGCCAGCATCCAAAATTTGACGGAGTCGGCGCCTGAAGCTATTTTGAAGACGAGCAGGCGAATCGCACCGACCGGACAACGCGTTCCTCGTGAAACGGCTTCGTTAAAACATCGTAGCCGCCGCGATCAATTACCTCTTGCCAAAGAACATCGTCATTCACAGGTGATGTGAGCATCACGGAACTGCCCGGAGCGATGCCCGCAAGCTTCTCGACTGCCTCGCGCCAATTGATAGCCGATGAAAGATCCCGGTCACAGAGGATGACTGCGAACTTGTGGCTTCGGAGAAGTTCCACGGCGGAGTCATAGTTCGCGGCAAACTCGATATGCCATTTTGCTTTGTCGGCAATGCGTGAGAGAGCGTGTCGGTCGGAGTCGTTGGGCATCACGGCCAGCATTCGAATTACTCGGCGGTTCGCTCCGATGCCTTGAACGAAATTGGTCAGCCAATTCAACGCAGCTCCCCGACTTGGTATCGCAGCAGCGAGTGCCGAACCTGGTAATCGTACTTCGCGCTTGCGTTCGCGATTTGACCGGAGGTGTAATTCAACTGCGCCTGGCTAAGCTCGACGATGGAACCCAGGCCAAGATCGTACCTGCTCTGCGCCAGATCGAGGCCCAGCTTTGCTTGGTCGAGCAACTGCGCCGTGAGGCCAACCCGTTCATACGCGTTCTGCGCATTGAGGTAGGCTAATCTGACATCTCGAATGATTCGATTCTCCTGGTCTTGCACGTCCTTCGTCGCCGCAAGGGCTCGGAACTCCGCCTCGTTTCGCCTGGCTTTGAACAACCCTCCATTGAGAATTGGAATGTTGACGTTCGCGCCGAGGGCCCCATATCGACCCGGCACAACGGCCTGGCCAGCCGGAACGAAACCTGCGGATGCAACCACCGCTATGGATGGATAGGCCAAAGCTTTTTCGGCTTGGAAGAAGCGTTGAGCGGCCGTCGATTGGAGTCGAAGATTGGCCAGCTCCGGTCGCTTTTGAATGGCTTCTTCGATGAAGGGCTGAATGCGGCTCTCCGGTTCTGCTGGCATGGGCTCTTCGGCTAGCATGAAATCTTGCTGTCCGGGGATCCCCATCGCGGTGGCGAGTTCGGCGACCGCAGCCTTCAAACCATTCTGCGCGTCGGCCAACTGCAGCCGCGCGTCAGCTAGGTTGACGTTCGCGAAGCTGACGTCCAATTGCGATTTCAGCTTGGCGATTGCCAGTTGCGTTACTTGATCCGAGACCAACTGCCGTGCCGATACAGTTTGTTCGGCCACGGTGAGAATCGACCGGGCACGCAGCACGTCAAAGTAGGCGCGATGGGTCTCAAGCAGGATATTGGCTCGAACGGTTTCGGTGATCTGATCCTGCGCGGAAGCGCGAAACTTTGCTGAGGAGATGAGGTTCGAAGTCCGGCCAAAGTCGGTGACTAGCTGGTTTAAGGAAAGTCCTGATCCCAGCCGGTTATAAACCACGGGGTTGTTTAAAGAACCTGCCGCTAGACGGCTGCCTGAATCAGCGCCCACTCCGGTGAGGCTGCCGAACATAGTGGGTTCAAGTCCGGATCGAAGTTCAAGCGGGACCTGACCTGCGGCGCTCGCAGTGAACTTCGCCGATTGCAATGCGGGGTTGTTTTGGATGGCCAGCCTCTCCGCTTCTGAAAGTGTGAGGCGCATGGTTTCCTGGCCCAGGGCTAGGCTTGAAATGAAGAGAACTAAGAGCCGGCTGGAAAGCCGGCTGCAGGCAGGATTGCCTGCCCCACATATCTTAAGCATGAGTGCGACCATGCACCAGGAGATAGGCTGCGGGCACCAGAAACACCGTCAATAGCACGGACACCGCTAATCCTCCCAGAATCGCGCGCGCTAATGGAGCGTAGGCTTCGCTGCCCTCGCCGAACTTAAGCGCCATGGGCATCAGCCCGATGATCGTCGCCAGGGACGTCATCAAGACAGGGCGAAGGCGGACCCGGCAGGCGGTGGCGACCGCTTCCCGAACGGCCATGCCTTCCTCCCGCAAGTGGCGGGTGAATTCCACGATCAGAATGCTATTGGAAACGGCAATGCCAACCAGCATCACCACTCCCATCAGCGACATCACGTTCAGCGTTGTATCGCTGAAATACAGGGTCATAATAACGCCCGCGAGCCCGGGAGGAACCGCCAGCAAGATGATGAATGGATCCACAAACGATTTAA
>JANXQZ010000443.1 GCA_025353235.1 Bryobacterales bacterium | reverse complement strand
CATCTGCGAGTTTGCACGTCCTGCATCAAGAACGGCAAGATTCAGAAAGTCGGCTAGGCTCCTAACGATCACTTGGAGCCTGCGCGACATTGCTCGGTGCCGGCTTCAAATATTTGTCGTACCAACCTAGATACCGCTCGTAGCGATCCCGAATAAAACTCGGCCGCGAAAACCCATGGAATTGGCCGGGGTAAATCACAAGTTGCGTGGGAATTCCTAAGCTCCGCAGGGCCTGATACATCTGCTCGCCTCCCGCTACCGGAACATTGAAGTCCTTGTCGCCGCCCATAAATAGCGTTGGGGTGTGAATGCGATCCGCCTTGAAAAACGGGTAGGAGATCTTCACCCACGCGTCTGGATTGCGCCAGGGCGGCCCAATCTCGCTATCGTATTGCAACGTATATTGGTCGATTCCGTACATGGAAATTTGATTGGCGCTGCCCGCCCCGCTAATCGCCGCTTTGAAGCGCGTATCCGACGCAATCGTGTAGTCCGTGAGAATGCCTCCATAGCTCCATCCGCCAATGCCCAGGCGATCGGGATCCGCGACTCCCATCTTCACGGCATGATCGACTCCCGCCAGAAGGTCGGCCACTTCATGATGGCCCCAGTCCGCGAAGATGCTCTCCTGGAATTTGCTTCCCCGCCCAGAGCTTCCGCGGTAGTTCACAGCGATCACGATGTATCCGTTGGCTGCAAAAAACTGCCTCTCGAAGTTGAACGAATGCTGATCTTGCCCGTTCGGGCCCCCATGGATCCTCAGGAGCATCGGATACTTTTTTCCCTCTTCGAACGAAGGCGGCTTCACCATGATTCCGTGAACCTCGGTTCCGTCGGCGCTCTTAAAATTTATGTCTTCCGTACGTCCCAGGCGAAGCTCGGCCATCAGCGCTTCGTTATGGTCGGTCAGCTTGCGGAGGCTGCCCCCGTCCAGAGCGAAAATCTCCGATGCGGCCTCGTCGGTGGATACCAGCACCGCCGCATGTCCGCCCGCGCGGGATTGGCTCATCACCGACAATGATCCGCCCACCAGCCGTTCCACCGAGCCGTTCGAAAGCGATACCTTAGCCGGGTATTCGGACCTGTCGTCGGAGACCAAAACGTAGATCGATCCTCCGTCGGCTGCGAAGACGGGAGCCGAAACGCTGCGGTCCAGCTTGTCCGCAACCAGCCTCGGAGCACCGCCCGCAGCGGGAACCACCGCCAGACGGGTCTGATTGTAGGCAGACAGCTTGGGATCGCTGCCTTGAACGTAGGCCACCAGCTTTCCATCGGGACTCCAAGACAGGCGGCCTCCATCTGGGCCAGGGTGGCTCGTTAATTTGCGAGCGGTCGAACCCGGTTTGGCGTCCACTACGAAAACGTCCGTGTTGTGAGTGCGATCCGGATCGTCTTCATGGTTGCTGACGAACGCGATCTTGGATCCATCTGGCGACCAGGATGGGTTCGTTTCGTCAAACGCCTTATCCGTGGTGAGCAGGTCCAGTTTCTTAGTGTCGATATCGAGGAGATACAGCCGTGGATGGGAGGTTCCACTGAGATAGCCTTCCATGTCCTGCTTGAAGTGATACCGATCAATCACCACCGGCTTCGGTTTCGGCTGAGCAGCGGCCGATTTGGTCGGGTCGGGTTCCGGCTCGTCGTTTTCACGCATCACTAGAACCAGCTTCTTGGCGTCGGGCGACCACTGATATTCGGAAAGCTTCTGCTTAAAGTCGGTGAGTTGGTGCGCTTCTCCTCCACGCCGATCGAGAATCCAGACTTGGGAGCCTTTCGCCTTCCCGGGGCGCGACGACGTGAACGAAAGATAGCGTCCATCGGGACTCCAGCGCGGCGACCCCTCCGACTCGGGACTGAAGGTCAACTGGATGTGCTGCTTGCCATCCCAGCTCACCATCCAGAGATCGGTATCCCGCTTGTCCGCTTCCTTATCGACATTGGAGACAGTGTATGCGATCCACCGGCCGTCGGGAGAAACCTCGGGGCTGCCGACGTCGTGGATGCGAACAAGGTCGTCGAGACTTAGCTGTCGCTTGTCGGCGGCACCGGCGAAAGAGGCAAGGGTGAGCAAAAGAAGGATAGAGAAAGTTCGCATGGCTAATTAAATAGTCTACCCTGAACGCCCCAACTTCCATATTTCTGCTATAGTCGAAAGATGACCGGAGCGAGATCCAAGAAGTCCGCCGAACAAATCGTCAAGTACGCCGATATGTTCACTGCCATGGGAACCGAGCCCCGTCTGCGAATCATGCAGCTTCTGCTCTCCGCCCACCCGGACGGCCTGGTTGTCGGCGAGATTCAAACGGAGCTGGGCATCCCCAACTCGACTCTTTCGCACCATCTCGAAAAGCTGAAGAACGAGGATTTAGTCAGAGTCCGGCGCGACAGCACGTTCCTCTGGTATAGCGCCAACACCGACGCGCTGCAGGAGCTTCTCGGATTTCTGTATGCGGAGTGCTGCACACGCAACAAAGCAATTCAACCCGATAAAATCATCACCGTTTGCAAGTAGAGGAAACCAACCATGGAAGTTAGAGAATTAGTAAAAGAGAAGTACGGCCAAGCCGCGCTGCGCGTTACCACTGGCGGAAGTTCTTGCTGCGGAGCAAGCTCCAGGCTCGACGGATGCAGCGTCGATCCTATTACCTCCAATCTGTACGATGCGAATCAGGCTGGCCAGATCCCCGAGGATGCGCTGAAGGCCTCTCTCGGTTGCGGCAACCCGAC
>JANXQZ010000436.1 GCA_025353235.1 Bryobacterales bacterium | reverse complement strand
TGTCGACGGGCCGGGCGCCCGCCTTGAACTCGCACCCGACCCTGCGCGCATTTATGACGAAAACTTTCAGCCTCTATGGCCAGCAGAACTCGTCAAAGCCTACTTCGATCAGCTCAAGAAAACCCATGCCCTGCGCCGCTTTCTAGCGGAAGCGCGTGCGCAGATCGCGGCGCGTCCAGGCGACATTGCCCCGGTGGCGAGAGTCTTTTACTACCATCAGCAGCAAAACAATGCGCCCGGTTCGTTGCGCGCCCTCTACGAATATCGTCAGCGCAAAGATGCATCCAAATCCACCTGGACGGCAGATGAATTGTGGACTCTCGGCCGCTTGTTCGAGGGAGCACACAACTATGACGAAGCCGCCCGCGCCTATCACCAGCTTTACAGCATTCAAAGCCAGCAAGAGCGCGCACTCGAAGCCATCGCTAACGTCTTGCTGGCCGCACCCGATCAGCCCATTCGACTCGGGTCGGGCGACTTGTCGTTCTATCGCGACATCGCTGCCATGGACTCCGGCCCTGGGTTCCTGAACGGAATCCTCTCGCTGCTCTTCAATTCGACCGGGCCCCAGTACCAATACGCCACGGAGAATCAGGCGAGCCTAGCTTATTTTCATCGCGCCCAAGCATCGGAGCTGATCTCTGAAATTGACAAGCGATTTCCAAACTCGCCCGACCGTGCGGCACTGCACGCGAAGCTGATCGAAGCGTACGTTACATATGGCGATGATGCCGGCATTCTTCGTTCCGGCCGCGCATTCCTTACGGCGTTCTCCAAGTCAGAACAGCGCTCGCAAGTCGCCTTGGCGATGGCCGATGCATACGCTCGCCAGAACCAGACAAAGGCGGAGTTCGCCATCTACGACGACCTCTTGAAAGAGTTCGCCGTACGCGCCGACAACGTACCGCTCGGAGAGAACATGAGCACACCCGGTGCGCGCTCGCCCGAATACGCGCGCATCTTGGAACGCTACGTCGGACGTCTGGTGGCATTGAAGCGACCCCTCGAAGCGCTCTCGCTGTATCGCCGCGAGATTGATCGCAATCCCAACGACCCGGGCCTCTATGAGCGGCTCACCGGCTTCCTCGATCAGAACAAAATGGGAGCCGAAGCGGAGCAGGTGTATCGCAAGGCGATGGCGCAATTTCAGGATCGAGCGTGGAGTCACAAACTTGCGCGCTGGTATCTCCGCCGCAAGCAGACCGCGCAGTTCGACCTACTTACTCGCGAGGTAGTAAAAATATTTTCCGGGACCGAGATGGAATCTTATCTCACCGCCGTGGGGCAAGGCCAGCCCATTGCGCCCGTGCTCTATCGTCAAGTGAATCTGTACGCCCACCAGCGTTTCCCGTATGACTTGATGTTCGTTCGCAACCTGCTGACCGCGTACGGCACTCGGGGAACAACCGACCCTAGCGCCAGCGAGGCGCTGCTGCGAATGTATTGGTTCTACGCGCCGGATCTGCACGACCGCTTCTTTGAGCTGCTCTCTCGTACCGGCAAGTTGAAGACAGAACTGGCTGCGCTGCCAAAAACGAGCGCGTCAGCGAACCCGGCGGCGGCCCGCTTTGCGGCGGAAGCCGAAGCGTGGCAGTGTCACTTCGAGACGGCTGCGCCGATGTTCCGAGCCGTGGCGGCTGAGTATCCGGGCGAGGTGGAAGAGCAGATGCGCGCGGCGTCCTTATATCGCTCGCTGGCCGATACTGAAACGGCGGCAAATCTCGAGCTGAACGTGACCAAATTTGCTCCGCGCGATTCCGGTTCGCTCGCGCGTGTCGGCGACATTTACGCCGACCGTGATCAGTTCAACCGCGCCGCCCCGTTCTGGAATCGAATCGCAACCGTAGATCCGGGCAAGCCGGACGGATACATCGAAGCAGCCACGGTGTATTGGGATTACTATCGATTCGATGATGCTTTGCGATTGATCGCGGAAGGCCGTCAAAAGCTTAACAATCCGCTTTTGTATACATACGAAGCGGGAGCCATTTACGAGAATCGGCGCGAGTACGACAAAGCGATCCACGAATATGCGCGCGGAGATGGGCCAGCGCGAACCCGCTTGGTCCAGTTAGCTCGCAGGCCGCCGCATCGCGCTCTCGTAGACGATCTGACGGCCAAAGCGGCGTCGGGTCCCGACGCTCCTCTGACTGCCATATCTCTCCGCACCGAAGTCCTCACTGCACAG
>JANXQZ010000426.1 GCA_025353235.1 Bryobacterales bacterium | reverse complement strand
CCGAGCTATTCGACTCTCTCCATCGACATAGTTACGATGGCTGGCTCGTAATCGAGAGCTTCGGATCCGCCATCCCGGAAATCGCGGCCGCCGCTTGCATTTGGCGCGATTTAGCCCCTACCTCCGAAGCCATCGCCGAGGAGGGGCTGAAATTCCTCAAAAGCAGGCACTAACGACCTGAATCAACCACAGTCCCAAGTTACAACCGTGTCATTTCAGCCACATCTGAAACTTTACAAAGTCTTGCGAATCAAAACCTTAGCTTATGTTGGTTCGTTGATAGAATGATGAATTCGATTGAGCGCGGGCGTATCGGCGCGGAGGTGCTATTGCGTTTTGAAACGACGTTGCAAAGGTCGGTGTCGGTCAGCGGAGTGGGACTGCACTACGGAGTTCCCGTTTCGATTCGAATCTTGCCTGCCCCCCCTTCCACTGGCATCGTTTTCCTGCGAACAGATCTGGACAATTTCGCCGTACCAGCGAGTTGGCGTTATATAGCGCGTGTCAGCTATGCCACCAGCTTGATGCGGCAATCGGTTCTGATCTCCACCACCGAGCATCTGCTCAGCGCCCTATACAGCATGGGCGTGGATAACGCGTACGTCGAGATCGACAATTTGGAAGTGCCGATTCTGGACGGCAGCGCCGAGCCCTGGGTCGCCCTAATCGAAGAAGCGGGATTAAAATCGTACCGTCGCAGGAAAAGATTCATGCGCATCCGACGCGCGGTGTCGGTGGAGAGCGGGAGCAAGCGGATCACGATCCTTCCGTCGGATGGTTTTCTACTAACCTGCGACGTCTATTTCGACCATCCCTGGATCGGCCGTCAGTCTCTCGATCTGGAAGTAACCCCGGAACGATATGCCCGGGAGATCGCCCCCGCTCGCACCTTTGGCTTTGAACGCGAGCTAGACCAAATGCGAGATATGGGATTGATTCGCGGGGCGAGCCTGGACAATGCAGTTTGCTTCGGCGACTCCGGACCTCTGAATCCCGGCGGCCTCCGCTTCCCCGACGAGTGCTGTCGGCATAAGGCGCTGGATTTGATCGGGGACCTCGCCCTGATTGGACTGCCCCTGCTGGGCCACGTGATTGCTGAGCGCGCCGGACACGCCATGCACACGGCCCTGGTCGCCCGCATCATGTCGGATCCGACCCTCTACGAAGTTCTGAGTTTCGACCGGCTGGCGACTCGCGTTGCGCACGCCCTTGTATCGTAACCTTCCCAATCTTCTCACCACCTTGCGGCTGATCGCGGTGCCGTTCGTGGCGCACTCGATCCTCGCAGCTAATTTTCACCGCGCCGCAGTGCTGATCTTCCTGGCCGGATGCACGGATGCGCTGGATGGCTATCTGGCTCGTCATTTTCGATGGACCAGCCGCATCGGCGCGTATCTGGATCCCGTGGCCGACAAACTCCTGCTTGTTACTACTTACATCGCCCTAGGGGTTCAGGGCGCGGTACCCGCGTGGCTTGTCTGGTTAGTCCTCGGGAGAGATGCGCTCATCCTGGCTATGGTTGCCATTGCTTGGCTGTTTACCGCCGTTCGAAGCTTTCCGCCCAGCGTTTGGGGCAAACTAAGCACCATTACGCAGGTGTTTACCGCTTTGGTCGTTATTGTGGATCGAGCCTTCCTTACGTCCGAGTATCATGCTTTTGAAATATTCATAGAAATGGTTACGGCTACCGCCACTCTATGGAGCGGTTTCAATTACACGCGCCGAGCCTTAGCCGAATTCCCGACTGCCCGTCGGGTTCATAAAGCACAGCGGCTTTAATAAGTGGAGGCTGGCGCAACTGTTCGGGCAAGCGCGTGTTAGCAGCGTAAGGAGCATACCGAGTGGCGACTATAGCATATGATACGGTAATCCTAAACGGGGCGATGCACTCGCCTCCAAATTCCCCCACCCTGATTTTGGCCGACGAGATGACGCTCGTTCGAGAGGGTTTGGCCGCCATCTGCCAAACCCGCGCACGCTGCAGAGTTGTAGAACAGTGCTCCGACGGCCTCGCCGCCCTGCAAGCGATTAAGGAACTGCGGCCCGATCTCGCTCTTCTCGATTTGAACCTTCCCGGGCTTTTCACGCTGGAGATCATTCGCCAGGTAAAGCAGGCAGGTCTCCGCACCAGTATTGGAGTGATGTCCACTCGGGGGGATCGCAAAACCGTACTGGAGGCGCTCCGGAGCGGAGCCAGCGCCTTTCTCCTGAAATCAGGTCCCTCATGCCAGCTTTGCGATGCTGTCGACAAGATGATGGACGGAGGCGTGTACATTTCGCCCCTGCTGAACCCCAACCAGATATTTAGCGCCGACGGCGCGGAAGGTCCTATCGATCCCTTTGATCGACTCAGCTCGCGCGAATTCCAAGTGTTTACCATGCTGGTGGATGGGGTGCGGGCTAAAGAGATTGCAGCTCGTCTTGGCCTGAGCCCAAAGACCGTAGACACCTACCGATCCAGCCTCATGCAGAAGCTCGAGATCTTTGATCTCGCC
>JANXQZ010000419.1 GCA_025353235.1 Bryobacterales bacterium | reverse complement strand
CGCACCTCGTGCCAGGTGCCCGGCGAGTGCCGATGCCCGACTTCGGGCGTTCCCTTAAGCCAATGGTCGAACCACTCGATCTGATAAGCTCTTATCGGCGCCGACGCGTCTTGTCCGTAGTCGATTCCTGCAAATTTCGATGACATGTTATGCGGCCACGGACCGATCAGGATTCGGTGCGTTCCGTTTGTCCGCCCCGGCACTTTGCTGAGCGCTGAAAAGGCAGCCAAGTCGCTCTCCACGTAATTGTCGTACCATCCTCCGACGGAAAATACAGGAATACGAACGCGCTCCAACTTCTCGTGGACGCTCAGGTTTTTCCAGAAAGCGTCGTACGTGGGATGATCCAAAATGTTCTGATAGAGCGGCAGTGTTTGGCCGGTCGCTGCCCGATCGGAAGTTCGAAGCGGCAGATGAAAGACAAAGTCCCGAAACTTGGGCGGCTCTTGGCCGGGCGCGCGCAAGTTTTCAGAGAGCCAAAGCAGGCGGTGACCCAACTTGGTCGCTCCTCCGGTGGAGTAGAAGCGGTCGAGATAATCATCGCCTCCCGAGACCACCGGGAAGATCGCCTTCAGGTTGGGATGATTCAGCAGCGCCAGCTTCCACTGGGCGATGCCCATATACGAGCCGCCCAGCATGGCGACCTTGCTATCCGACCAGCCCTGGTGCCCGATCCACGTCAGAGTGTCGTACCCGTCCGGCCCTTCCTGATCCAGCGCGTCGAAACTACCCTCGGATTTAGACCGGCCGCGAACATCCTGCATGATAACGGCGTACCCGTGGTCAATGAAGCTCCCGTAGCCGGGGAGCAGATCTTCGCCTTTGCCGTAGGGCGTGCGGAACAGGATCGAGGGGAAGCGTCCCGGACCTGCCGGGCGGAAGATCGTGGTGTCTAAACGCACTCCATCACGCATGGGGACGCGGACATGAGCAATTTTCTCGACCGGGGCAGCGGCCGCGTGGAGCAGCGTCGTGCAAGCCAACAGCGAGATCCAGAAATGGGGCGACACCGGTTTGGGGGACGTGTTAGATCGGCGGCATGCACCGCTGAGACCATCATATTCCATCCGAACAGGCGCGCAGGGCCACCATGTAACTCTCGGCGACTCTGGACAGAGAATGTTCCTTGTTGATGTAGGCTGCCGCTTGAGCGCCTACTCGCAGCCTGCTTGGGCGATCTGCGGCAAGCCACTCGAGATAAGCCGCCAGCATATCCGCTTCGGACTCGCCCGCGTCCACTCGCAGGCACGCTCCCTCGGGATAGCGGGATGTCTCCGCTGCGTCTGTCACAATCACGGGTTTGCCGATCCCCATGAGACGGATGGCAATTCCCGATGTTTCTCCGGCGGCGGGAGACCTCAGATTCGCGCACACGTCGACTGCGGCAGCGTGCTTCCAGAAGTCGGCCTCTGACAAGTAGTTTCGGCGAACTACGCGTTCTCCGGTTAATAGGGGGGCGACCGCGCGGGCCAAGTCGCTGGATGCGAACTCGCCGGCAACCAGGAGCTTAATTTTCACGCGCTCCTTCAGAACGTGGAACGCTCTCAGGACGCTCATCAGACGTTTCGATTCACGGAGGTGTCCGAAAACTCCGCATAGCAGAGTCTGGCCATCGCATCCCATTTGGTTGCGGAGGCGCTCTACTTCTCTTACTGCCTGCGTGGCATGCGGCTCAAACAGGTGAGGCACTTCTAGAATGGACGCGTCTGGTGCGTGTGCCCGCACCATCTCGGCTGCAGCCGGATTGTGAACGATGATCGCCAGCGACGATTCCGCGATTCTCTTCAGCATCGGGTAGCGAAAATACAGCGGATCGGT
Organism: Bryobacterales bacterium; assembly: GCA_025353235.1. GTDB lineage: Bacteria > Acidobacteriota > Terriglobia > Bryobacterales > Bryobacteraceae > JANXQZ01. The sequence goes on along the minus strand of JANXQZ010000419.1, from coordinate 6,954 downwards.
CGCGGAGCGAGCCCGCTGGCGCCAGAGAGTTCGCGCTAGATCCTGGCTCCATTTCCCGTAGTTGTAGGTAAACTCGGCGATGTACTCCGTTTCGCTGAGCGCGCCCAGGAAGAAGTGCTGGAGAACGGCGTCATGCAGCACCACTACTCCCGGATGCTTAAGGGCTCGCTGGTAAATTCCGGCGTGAAGCTGATTATTTCCTAGCTGGTAAAGAGCGATGTCGGATCTCCGCGCATTCACTTCGACTGGCCCTAAGCGCCTCAACCCGCGCAGCAAAGCCGCAGCATAATCGGCAACACCCGTGCGCGCCGGCGGCAGGGGCGAGTAAAACCCGACGGTCACTGCGTCGCTGAGGGCTTTGGCCGGGGACCAAACAGGGCCGTCCCGACCCGAACGTGCGTCGCGCCTTCTTGAATGGCAACTTCCAAGTCATGCGACATGCCCATGGATAGCTTCGGGAGCCCGTGCTTTTCAGAGAGCGAACGCAGCCGCGCAAAGTAGGGACGCGACAATTCGGCGTCGTCCGACCAGGGCGGCATGGTCATAAATCCGGTCAGCGAAAGCGTGGAGGACTCCTGGGCGGCATCTATGATCCTAGAGATCTCATCGGCGGAAACGCCGCTTTTCGTGTGCTCTTCCGACAATTTAATTTCGATCATGAGCTCCAGCTTCGCGCCGGTCTCGGCCAGCCTGCGCACGAGTTTTGGCGTGTCCACGGTTTGAATCCCCTGGAATAGCTCCGCCGCCTTCTTGGTCTTATTCGATTGCAGGTGGCCGATCAGATGAAATTGAGCACCTGCAAGCGCGGCAAGCTCCGAGAATTTAGCCTCGAACTCCTGCACGTAATTTTCGCCAAAGAAACGCAATCCCAGCTCATAGGCCTGGATCATCACCGCTGCCGGGAATTTCTTGGTGACTGCGATGAGAGTGATGTCGTCCGGCTTTCGGCCTGCCTGTATGGCCGCTTGCGCGATTCTTTCCCGGACTTCATCTAATCTTTCTCTCAGCACGGACGATTACTTATGTTGGCACAGGCGGAAGAAACGTGGACCGTGACCTCCAAATTATCATCCAGAGTTTCGTTGCAGGCTGTACGCAGCCCGTGCTATCCGAGCCGGGAGAGGAGCTCATTGAATTAAGAGCGGATAATTTCAGTCTGGAGCCTCGAGGATTAACCGTTTCCTTACAAGCTTGGGACAGCCGCCGCAACCTGGTCCGCAAAGTGACCCAGGTGGAAACCCAGTCGAAATCCAGGCTGGTTTTGCGCGTGGATCGGTTCGGGAAAAAAGCGGGAACCCTGGCCATTCTGGACTTCAAGAAGGCCGACGCTCGCGAGGTCAACTTGCGCGCTTCCAGACTCGAAGGCCGCGAAGTGTTCAGGCGTCTGCTGCATCGGGAGTTCACAGGTTTTCAAATTGCGGCACTCAGTACGGAGGCGAACCTTGAAGAGAGTTTGTCACCGGCCTACCCGCGCGCCCTCCTTAGGAATGGGGCTGCGGGACTTGCCGCCATATATGCCGGGCCGGGATCCGCAGTAGATGGCATCCTCAGCTTTGGGCTAATCTGGCTGGATTATCTGCGACGTCGCGACCAGGATTCCGTCGTTGCGGGGCTGGTTCTGTTTGTTCCCGCTGGACAGGAAAGAAACACGTGCCTCCGGCTTCAGCACCTCGATCCCGCCTCAGGACGATTCTCCTTGTACGTCTATGACGAAGACGGCAACTCTCGCGCGGTCGACCCTTTGGATTCGGGTAACATCGATACAAAACTCAATCCCTGCCAATGCGGCTTGTCAGGCAATCTCGAGCAAGCAGCTCCCAGGATTGCGGAAATTCCAGACGTCGAGACGATCGCAGGAAGCGACGGTTCGGTTAGCTACCGGGTCCATGGACTGGAGTTCGCAAGGCTGGCCGGCGAAGAACTTACCTTTGGGTTGGAAACGAAGCGGCGCATTAGGGCGTCTACTGTGAGTGACGGCCAGTGGAATGAGATCGAAGCGCTTGCCCGGCAAGTGGCCAGGTTCCGCTCGGCTCATCCGCGCGACCAGCAACATCCCCTCTTTCTTCGTCATCGCGAGGCTTGGCTTGAATCGCAGGTTCGCGCTCACCTGGAGCAGCTCGACCCTACCCTGCACGTCAATCCTGTCTACGGGCAAGTTCCAGCGTTTGCCGCTGGCGAGCGCGGCATTATCGACCTCCTGGCAGTCGATCGAAATGGGAGGCTGGCCGTGCTCGAGTTAAAGGCCTCGCCGGATATTCATTTGCCGTTGCAGGCGCTGGATTATTGGATCAGGGTCAAATGGCATCTCGACCGAGGTGAATTTGCCGCAAACGGATACTTTCCAGGAATGCGCTTGCGGGACGAAGCGCCGCGCTTGCTCTTAGTTGCCCCTGCCTTGGATTTTCACCCCACAAACGAGCGGGTTCTGCGCTTTTTCTCCCCCTCCGTTAGCGTGGAGCGTCTCGGGGTAGGAGTAGAATGGCAGCAACGCTTGAAGCTCATGTACCGGATGTAAATTATGTCAATTAACTTTTTCCAGAACGTGAAAGAAGCGATCTCCCATCTGAACCCTCACGAGATTCGCGACCTAGCCGAGCGGCCAGTGCGAGTTGCCCTGTTCGCCGAGTCGGAGCACGCCTACCAGCAGATGGAGGCATTCTTTACGCCTGCTTCCCTTTCGTCGAATCGCCGCATGGAGGTCTCGAGTATTATCGGTCGGGCCAGCCGTTTTACGGGACAGGTATTGACTGGCCAGAATATTCAAATCTATAGCGCGGAAATGCGCACGCCTAAAGATGGGTTCGCGTTTCATTTAGAGAATCCGGAACATACCGTCAACGACATTTTGAAGATGCATCCCGAATATGGCATCACCCTCGCTCGGCACATCGAGCCGTTTCGGAAGCCGGTGGCCGAGCAGACCATCAAGAAGATCTCGAAGGAGAACGCCCTCTTTTCACTTGCGACCGCTCTCCCCGACATCATTCCTTTCATCAGTTTGCCTTGGGCAGTGGGGGAGTTTGCATCCGATACCGCCGTGCTAACTGCGAATCAGATCCGTCTGGCTTTCATCCTGGCGGCCATCAGCGACCGCGAGATCGGCTACCGCGAGCAGAAGGCGGAAGTTGCGTCGATTCTTCTCAGCGCGTTTGGTTGGAGAGCTTTGGCGCGCGAATTAATCGGAAAGATTCCGTTTGGGGCTGGTCTAATTCCCAAAGCAGCGGTTGCCTATGCCGGTACAAGGGTGGCAGGCATGTCGCTGGAGCGCTACTACCGAATCGGCTATGGCTTCACGCGATCGGAGCGAAAGGTAGCTTACGAAGACGCCTTCACTCGGGGCAAGACGATTGCCAGCTCCATGGTAAGTGGGTTCAAGCATCACGAGCTTATCCGATAAACCCGATTATTCACTAGCTTCTTTTCCGAAATAGTTCTACCATTACTCTTAACCAACAATTGAGCATTTGAGGCCGTGCGTGGACGTTTATAAAGCCCTGTCCGAACTGTACGCAGAAAAGAAGCGTCTGGATGTTGTTATTTCGGCTCTGGAAAACCGAGTGTCCGTGATTGGGAAGCCGGACAAGGTCCGGGGTCGCCGAGGTCGCCGCTCCATGAGTGCGGACGAGCGTGAGGAGGTCTCTCGCAGGATGTCCCGCTATTGGGCTTCCCGACGGGCACGCACGCTTGATTCCGCGCCTCAGGACAGTCGAGGTTCCGGTGTTCCAGGTTTCCCGGTCAGCGCCTCTCACGCTCTGGAACTTGTTTGAAAAACCAAAGCCAAAAATACTGCTCCCCCGCCCCGTGGCGGTAGCGATTTTCGAATCCGCAACGGTAGGCCATGTCCAGGGCTTGCGATTCGGAGAACGGCACGCCCAACCAAGTGTCGTCGGGCGTGGTTTTCAGGGTGCTGTCTCCTTGCACTTGAAATTTAAACAGAGCGCCCGGTCTCAGCAATCGGGAAGTCTCCCGGACGTAATTCTCGATAATCCGCCGGCTCGGGATGTGCTGGAATACAATGGTTGAAAACGCAAAATCAAACAGGAGCTCCGGCACTACCGAAAGGTCCTGGCCATTGTTTTGGTAGATGAACGCGTTTGGGAATGGGGCTGTGGCTTGCCGGGCTAACCGGACCATCTCGCCGCTTACGTCCACGGCATGTACTTCGCCGAACAGTTTGGCAAGCGCCCGAGTCACCCTTCCTGCGCCGCATCCGATCTCCAGGACACGCATGTCGCCCGGCTTCTTCCCCTGGCAAATGTTGCCCATGTCGGTCAGGATCTCTTCGGCGACAGTGCGCTCGCCCGAGGCGAAGAACTCGTCGTCGGTCCACTCTTCGTTTCCGGTGGCTACGTAGTACCGGGCGTTTTCTTTGGCCCGTTCATCCCAATCCTGCCGCATCTTTTCAAGCTGCTTCTCGACACTGATCTCGGCCATGTTCCTCATTATCGCCCTTCATCGCCGCAGGGTGTTTAGGCTAACAACCGTTCGCAAACGTGCCCCAACCGTTGAAATGGCGAAAATTTTACACTTGTCGAGAACAGATCCGGCGTACTTCCCGTATCATTGAGGGAGACCTTTCGGGAGGTTCGCTCCAATCCATGCGTGTTTTCTCCCTCGCCCTCGCTTTCTCGGGTCTGGCCGCTGCGGCCACCGCCCCTGTCGACGTCACCTTTACTAAGGACGTTTTACCCGTCCTCCAGAAGAATTGCCAAAACTGCCATCGCCCTGGCGAAGCGGCACCCATGTCGTTTCTCGATTTCCAGCATGCCAGACCTTGGGCTAAAGCGATTCGAGCAGCCGTCCTCAGCAAGCAAATGCCGCCGTGGTTCGCCGACTCCCACTTTGGCAAATTCTCCAATGAGCGCAAGCTGACGCAACAGGAAATCGATACGCTGGTCGCCTGGTCGGATTCGGGCGCCAAGGAAGGCAGGCTGAGCGACGCTCCTTCTACGCTGGCCTTTACCGAGGGATGGCAGATTGGCAAGCCGGATTACATCATCGAGATGCCGCAGGAGTTTGCCGTGCCAGCTTCGGGCACGATCGATTATCAATATATAGTGATCCCCACTGGATTGAAGGAAGACAAGTTTATCCAGATGGCGGAGGCGCGGCCCGGCAATAAAGAGGTTGTCCACCACATGATCGCGTTCATGCGCGAACCGGGCAACCCCTGGATGAAAGATGCCATTCCGGGTGTTCCTTTCGTGCCCAAGAAGGGTTCTGGCGGCGGTGGCATCGGCGAGTCCATTGGAGGCTATGCGCCTGGAATGGTCCCGCAGGTCCTTCAGCCTGGCCAGGCGAAGCTGCTCAAGGCAGGCTCAGACATCGTGCTTCAAATGCACTACACCTCTACCGGGAAGGCCGCAACTGACCGATCTCATATTGGGTTGATTTTCGCAAAGGAGCCGCCGAAGGAGCGCGTGCTTAGTCTAGCGGCCATGACTATGAACTTTGCCATTCCTGCTGGAGATCCCGACTACCGAGTTGAATCCAAGATCAAGCTCCAACACGATGCCAAGCTCATCAGTTTGTTGCCCCACATGCATTTCCGGGGCAAGAGCTTCGAGTATCGCGCCATTTATCCCACGGGAGAAAAGGAAGTCCTGCTCAGCGTCCCGAAGTACGATTTCAACTGGCAGCTCACCTACTACTTGGATCAGCAGAAAGTGCTGCCCGCAGGCACCGTGATCGAGTGCACGGCGCATTACGACAACTCTGCAAATAATAAGTTCAACCCGGACCCGTCTAAAGAAGTTCGTTTTGGCGAGCAAACTTGGGAAGAAATGATGTTTGGATTCTTCGATGTAGCGGTTCCGATGGATGTCACTTTAATGGATTTAGTTCGTCCCAAGGACCCGAATTCCAAAGCGCTGCGAGCCAGCGCGGAGAGCAAATGAAGCGGTTAGCAACTTTCGTTTTCGCCAATGTGGCGGTCTTCGCGGCCAGCGCGCCGTCGCCAGTCACCTTTCATAAAGATGTGGAATCGATCCTCCAGAACAAGTGCCAAGAGTGCCACCGTCCTGGGGAGATCGCGCCATTTTCCCTATTGACCTATCAACAAGCTCGGCCTTGGGCCAAGGCGATCCGCAGCGACGTCATCGCTAAAACGATGCCGCCATGGTTTGCCGATCCAGGCTTCGGCCATTTCTCGAATGACCGTTCGCTGACCCGCCAGGAGATCGAAACAATCTCCGCATGGGTGGACACCGGAGCCAAGGAAGGCGATCTGAAAGACGCTCCGAAACCAAAGGACTTCGTGGAAGGGTGGAACATTCCCACGCCTGACGCAGTCGTTTCGATGAAGGAACCCTTCCAGATTCCGGCGACGGGGGAAGTTCAGTATCAATACATCGTGATGCCGAGCGGGTTCACGGAAGACAAGTGGATTCAAGCGGTGGAGGCGCGCCCGAGCGATCGGAGCGTGGTGCATCACATCGTGGTGTTTATACGCGATCCGAAGTCCAAATGGCTGCGAGCGGCTGAGCCGGGAATCCCCTTTACTCCTCCGGGTGGCGGCAAGGATTTCAACAACACTGCAGGCGGCGGCAGCGACATCCTCATGATCTACACCCCAGGAATGGTCCCTGAAAATTGGCGTCCTGGATTGGGAAAAATGATTAAAGCCGGGTCGGACTTAGTATTCCAGATCCACTACACTACCAGTGGAAAGGCGACTTCGGATCTTAGCAAAATTGGAATGGTATTCGCCAAGGAGCCGCCTACCCAGCGCGCATATACTCTAGCGGCATCGAACCTGAGCTTCAAGATTCCTCCGCAGGACCCGAGTTTCGAGGTCGACGCGAAACAGGTGTTCCCGAACAGCGCGGAAGTTCTGAGCTTCTTTCCGCATATGCACTTGCGCGGCAAGTCTTTCGAATATAAAGCCGTATACCCAGATGGGCGGACGGAGACTCTGCTGAAAGTTCCGAAGTATGACTTTTTCTGGCAGCTTGA
>JANXQZ010000409.1 GCA_025353235.1 Bryobacterales bacterium | reverse complement strand
CGAAACGCTCCCCCTTATGAGCCGCTAATAGAGAGCGCAAGGTCGCAATCGCGGACGCGTGAAATACGAGTTCATCGCTTAGACGGACGAGCTTTTGTTCCCGGAACAGAATCTGCAGCAGCGACTTCGCGCGTCCCGACTCCACTCCCGATTTTGCAAGCACTTCCACCGTCGCCGGCACTGCCAAGCCTGCCGCTTCGAAGGCCCCTTCAATCTTGGCCATGGCTTCGGATTCATCTTGCTTCAACGCTACCTTGTGCGAAGTCAAGTGCAGCATATCGCCTTTAGCCGCAATGGTTTTCGAAAGAGAAAGCAAAGCGTCGAGCAGGAAAGCCGGGGCGGATGCAAGTATCTTGGTCCGGAGCTCCTCTTTCGATAGTCCCGCGAGAAGCGGCTTTTCTCGGTGGAACAGCTTCAGAGCGTTTTGCAAAGCGTCCAGTTTGCCTTGCGCCCACTTCGCGTCCACCAGCCAGAAGCGGGGTTCGCTGAAAGCCATCATTGATGGCGCCTGAGCCGCAGCTTTGATCTCGCTTTCCAGAAGCCCAGTCCTGGCTACTAGTTCCGGGAGCCCCATGCCGGACTTGGATTCAGCCACCAGGAGTGAAATGCGGTCCCCGATCGCCCCGCCCTCCAGGATCTGCATGCGGTCCGCGCCCGACCGTCGCGGCGGAGCAATATCGAGAACAGTCCCGCCTGCGATCGTGATCACGGGCGAGAACATGCGCAAAATGAATCGATCCCCGGGCAACAACATTAGGGGCTCTCGAAGCGTTAACCGCGCGTAAGACCGCGAACCTGGCTGAATGGCCTCCGGCGCTTGCAACGAGCGGACGGAGGCTTCCACTTCGGCCGTTCCGGCGTGAAAATGCACCGGGGCTCGATTTTTGAGGGGTTTCGCCGATGCCAAGAGGTCCAGCACGCAATCGATGCTTCTGGTCGGCGCGAAACGGTCCGCCTCGGCCAACATCGTTCCCCGGGCAAGCTCGGACGGCTCGATCCCGGCCAAATTGAGCGCCGTTCGCTGTCCGGCCAAAGCTCGCGAAACTGCGGCGCCGTGCGCTTGAATTCCGCGTACTCGGAGCCGTCGCCGCTCGGGGAAAGCCTCCACTTCTTGCTCCACCTTCACCGCACCGGAAACGAGCGTTCCCGTAACAACTGTTCCAAACCCTCGCATGGAAAACGCCCGATCGATCGGCAGCCTAAAATAGCGGGAGGCGTCTTTCTCGCGAGCCACTCCGCCAATACGCTCCAATTGCGCGCGCAGCTCAGCGAGCCCTGCCCCTGTGACTGCGCTGACAGCCACCACGGGAGCATCTTCCAGAAAGGATCCGCGCACGAATTCGTCCGCTTCCAGTCTCACCAGTTCGAGAATGTCGCTGTCCACCAAGTCGGACTTGGTGAGCACGATAATTCCTCTGGGAATATGGAGGAGTCGGCAGATGTCGAAATGTTCGCGAGTTTGGGGCTTGATGGATTCGTCGGCCGCGATCACGAGCAGGACGAGGTCAATTCCGCCGACGCCTGCGAGCATATTTTTGATGAACCTTTCATGGCCGGGGACGTCTACAAAACCGATGCGCAAGTTTGGAGAGAGGTCGAGGTGGGCGAAGCCCAAGTCAATCGAGATGCCGCGTTGCTTTTCCTCCTTCAGGCGATCGGTGTCGGTTCCGGTCAGCGCGCGGACCAGGGCTGTTTTCCCGTGGTCGATATGGCCCGCTGTTCCGGCGATGACATTCTTCATAGGGTCGATTCTCATCCTACTATTCACAGCGAACGCTCCAACGATGTGCGCGCAGGATGCCTCTGCGGCCGATACGCCCATCTTCCGCACGGGCGTCGCCGATGTTCGCGTGGACGTTCAGGTGACCAGCGGCAATAAACTGATCACCAACCTCACTCAACAGGATTTCACCGTTGCCGATCAAGGGCAGGAGCAAAAGATCGTGTACTTCGGGCGGGACTCCGAGCCTCTCTCACTCGTGCTCTTGCTCGATATCAGCGGCAGCATGCGCAAGTGGGTGGAGAGAATCTCGAATACTGCGCGGGAGTCGCTCAGCTATCTGCGTCCAGGCGACCGGGTAGCGATTCTCGTGTTCGGGAAGAATATGCAGGTACACCAGCAGTTCAGCGATAATTTGGCCGAAAGCGCTCGCCAGATCGCGAGTGCGGTTCGAGACCACGACGTCGGTGCTGGCACGTACATCAATCAAGCCGTAGCGGGAGCTGCGGAGTACATGCGCCGGAACGCCGGCTCCGATGGCCGCCGCGCGATTTTGATTCTCACGGACAACTTGAGCCTTACTTATCAGTTCTCGGATGAAACCGTACTGCGCGCGCTGAATGAATCCGACACGGTGCTGAACGCGATCGTCGTGGGCCGCGCGATTCGACCGTCTCCCCCCAAACCCGGTGTCTATCTAAATCCCGATTTTACGCCTGCGGATGTTTTCAAGCTGGCGGAAGAGACGGGCGGAGAGGCGGTGAAGGCTGATGGTCCAGACGTCTCGTTTCGCGCCATGATCGAGCGAATTCGGACAAGATACAGTTTGGCGTATCACGCTCCTGGGGGTGCAGCTGGATCGTTCCGGACTATTTCGGTGCATCTTACGGGCGAAGGGTATAAGAAGTATCCTTGGGCGGATATTCGCGCTCGGCGCGGATATCACGTGCAGTAGCTGGACGTTACAGCGGCAACATCTCGACGGCGGCCTGCAATTCGGAAAGAGCCTTTTGATCGCCAATTCGCGCAGAAGTTTCGATACCCTCTTCATACAGTTGGCGCGCGTCGTCAGAACGGCCCAGCTTTTCCAGAGTCTGGCCTCCGTGGAAGTAGGCGTAGGTGTAGGACGGGTTGTTCGCTAGCACCGTCCGGAATTCTGCCACTGCCAGCTCCAGGTCGCCTGCCTTCACGTGTTCCATCGCCAGCCCATACCGAGCGAAAGCGTCGGAAGGGTTTTGCGTGACCAAACTTTGCAGGATCTCTAAACGGTTCGTTGCCATCTAGGTGCTACTATAACCGCTGTGGCGTGCCCGTTCTTCTATCCTGCGCAAAAAATGGAAGATCACGGATTCACAGTCGCTCCCCGTTTGCCGCTTGGCCAGGCTCGGACCGGAGAATGCAGGAGCGCTTCCTCGCCCTATTCCCCGGATGCAGCGTTGTTGATCAAGGCGTGCAACCTGGGCCATGGCCGACACTACTGCGGACGTTTTCCGCAAACCGCCCAGGCCGACGCGGTTCGATTCCATGTGAGCGAGAGCACGAAGAGCTTGATCCAGTTGCAGTGCATTCTAGAGAACGAGTGCCGCCCGGCGGGACACTGCGCGATCGAGTACTCGAAGAGAGACGGGGCGTTTCTTCGAAAGCACCAAAATGCAGTGATCCAGCGCCAGGCGGAAGCTTTTCTTGAAAGTTATCTTGATCGCGCTACTCAATTAGGGTGAAGTGAACATCCACCGTCGTTGCTACTTCAACCGGATTTCCGTTCAATAGAGTAGGCTGATAGATCCATTGCCTCACTGCCGACACTGCAGCGTCGGTGAGTTCGGGGTCGCCTGATTCCACTTGCACATTAGTCACTGAGCCATCGGCGGCGATGATCACATTCAAGCGCACGCTGCCTTGGATGCGGGCCTGTTTGGCCGCAGGGGGATAAGCTGGCGTAACCTTCTTGACGAGATGCGTGCTTTGCACGTTTCCGCCAACGCGAATGCGGGTGGTGGCGGAGTCCTGTGCGGCAGCCGAGGCACCCGATTTCGTGTCGTTTCGAAAGTTAACCTCCACGGTGGCTTCCGATGGCGTGTCTTTCGTAAATTTCCATTGATGGATGGAGTTCAGGGCTTCGTCCCGAAATTCATTTGGCCCGGTAAGGGCGTACGCATTGGCTACATTGCCTTCCTTGTCGATTTGGATTCGGACCGTGACCTTTGCTTCAATCCCCGAGTCCTTTAGGCCAGCAGGATAATCCACCGGCGCCTTATAGACGAGAGTCGGCTTCTGTTTCACGGCTTCCTGAGGGGTGTCCTGGGGAGCAGCCTGCAGCGGAAAGGCGCGCACAGTTACCCAACCGGCAGTCGCTGTTAGCGCGAGAAATCCCGCGAGAGAAAAGTTTAATCGTAGTCGAGACATTCTTACCTCGTTCATCAAGGAAGCGACCCTCTGTCGCAAGTGACGCTTCCGTAGGAAAAGTGGTGCCGGGGCCAGATCCAGTCCAGACTTGGCGGCGGCGATGGCAAGCAGCGTTTCGAGATACTGCCCGCGAGACTGAGTAAGTTCGATAACCTGGCGATCGACTGCTTCTTCGCGAGCAAGCTGGATCTGGGCGATCGCGTACCAGACCAGCGGGTGAAACCAGAACAAAGCGCGGATAAACTCCTCCGATACCATGAAGAGCCAGTCGCGTCGGCGGACATGCAGAAGTTCGTGGAAGAGCACGGACTCGCTCTCAATCCAACGAGCCGGGAGCAGCACCACGGGACGCAGAAAGCCGAACGTGACCGGCCCCGGTATCTCGTCAGACGTGCCGATCTCGGCGTAAATGCCGAGCCGACGTTGGAGGTCTAAAGCAAGAGCGGGCTGTGGGCGCGAGCGACGCCTGTAGGTTCGGAGACGAGCAAACCCGAGGACGAAAATTCCCAGGCGGAGCGAAGTGCCGGCGAGCAGCAGGGTAGCGGCTGCCTGGTAGAAGCCAGTCCAATTCACAGCGTGGTTCGGGCGCTGATTTTGGACAGCCCGGACTCTGGAGGTGAACTCGATGGACACCCCGCCGAAGGTCGGTTGCCAAGATTCGACGAATGGCAAGAGCAGGCAGGCGGCGAGAACCAGTTGCCAGCAGAGCAGTCGCCACTTGGGCGTATGCACGCGCAGCAGCGCCAGTACGAGTCCAGCGGAAGCCAGGAGTGCCGCTATTTGGATGCTGTACGAGAGCAGATTTGACAACCACGAAGCGAGCATCCTAGCGCTCCTTCCTGATCATGCGGGCTAGCTCATCCAGATCCTTGCCGCTTAAGCTTTCGTCCTCGATCAAGTGGGCCAGCAGCGGCTCGGCGGAACCGTTGAAGACCCGGTCTATGAACTCGCGCACCATGCCTCGGATTACTTGGCTCTTAGGCTTGGAAGGCCGATAAACAAAGGCTCGTTCATCCTGAGTTTTTTTGAGGTACTTCTTCTGCTCAAGGATCTTCATCATGGTCATGACGGTGGTGTAGGCGATCTTGCGGTGTTCGAGGAGCGCCTCATAGACATCGCGCACGGTGGCGTGATCACGGTCCCAGACCACCTTCATGATTTCGAGTTCCTGACTGGTGAGAGTGGTGCTCCGATGCCGCATACTAATTATTTAGTACTAAATCACAAGCAGTGTCAAGAGAAAAATAGCAGGTAGACTTGCTTCATGAGACAACCATGGTAATATGACCATAGTATGAAACAAATAGCTGCCGGAGAATTCAAGACCAAGTGCCTCGCTCTGCTCGACGAAGTCGCCTCCCATCGGCTCGAGTTAGTGGTTACCAAACGCGGCAAACCTGTTGCCAAGCTCGTTCCAGTCGACACGGAGAAGCCGCGCCTGATCGGTCGCATGGCCGGGAGCATTCAGATCATCGGCGACATTGTCAGCTCCACCGGCGAGACTTGGAATGCCGACAAATAGTCGACCGTTGCTCCTGGATACCCACTGCTGGTTGTGGATCCAGGGCGGCGGCGATGGCGAGCTCTCGGCGGCCGTCATCGCGGAAATCGAACAGGCAGGCGAGCGCGGTGCCTTGCTACTCTCGGCAATCTCTGTTTGGGAGGTAGCGATGCTCGCAACCAAGGGCAGGCTGACTCTACGGATGCCGCTGCTCGAGTGGGTTCGAGAAGCCCTGAAGACTCCCGGCTTGTCGCTGGTCCCGCTTTCGCCTGAGATCGCCGTAGAGAGCACCCAGCTTCCAGGTGAATTTCACGGC
>JANXQZ010000377.1 GCA_025353235.1 Bryobacterales bacterium | reverse complement strand
CCTCGTCGCGGCGCGCGGCTGACCTCATCGGGCGGGGCTTGCAGCGAATCTTGGACGAAGCTTCGCGCGAGTACGACCTCATCATTCTAGACGCGCCCCCGCTGTTGGGATTTCCCGAGCCGCTCCAGATGGCCGCCGCGGTAGATGGCGTGATCGTGGTGGCGCGCGCGGGGCAGACCAGCCGGAAAGCCGTGGCGAGCGTGATTAGCACGCTGAAGCGTTTGCGGGCGAACGTGGTGGGGCTCGTTCTAAATGAAGTACATAAAGAAGTCAGCAATAGTTACTATTACTACGGTTATTACGGGAAATATTATAAGCATTACAATTCCGGGGAGGACCGGTCAGCTAGTTGATACGGATCCTGCAGGTAGTGGGGGGGCTCAACAGGGCCGGGGTTGAGACTTGGCTCATGCACGTTTTGCGAAACATCGACCGTGAGCGGTTTCGCATGGATTTCCTGGTTCACGGGCAGGAGAAATATGCGTACGAGGACGAGGCGAAGCAGTTAGGCGCCCGCGTGATCCGCTGCCTGCATCCCAATCGGCCTTGGGCATACTTTCGGGATCTTGGCCGAATTTTGCAGGAGTACGGTCCGTATGACGTTGTGCATGGCCACTTGCATCATTTCAGCGGGATTGCGATGCTGCTGGCGCATCGGGCGAAGGTTCCGGTGCGCATCGCGCATAGTCATGTGGACACCAGAATCGTGGATGCCAATCGCGTCTTGCTGCGGGGCGAGTATTTAGGGATGATGAGTTGGTGGATCAAGAGACATGCGACTTTGGGTCTGTGCGCGAGCGACCTGGCGAGGGAGTCTCTATTTCCTCTCGGAGCGAGCTTCCCCTTTCCGATTAGAACTATTTACTATTCGGTGGATTTGAGGCCCTTCTCTCTGGCTGTTGATAGGAAACAAGTAAGGCGTGAACTGAAGATACCCAGCGATGCGGTCGTGTTTGGCCATGTAGGCCGATTCGAGCATCAGAAGAATCACATGTTCTTCGCGGAAATCGCGAGAGAAGTACTCAAGAGCGAGCCTCGTGCGTGGTTTCTGATGATAGGCGATGGCGAGCTTCGTGAATCTGTAATGCAACGGTTTGACGCTGTGGGGGTTGGCCACCGCGCCTGCTTTACGGGGGTGTCGAACTCGGTTCCGCGCCTGATGATGGGAGCGATGGATTTGTTTTTGTTTCCGTCGATTTACGAAGGGCTTCCCGTCGTCCTAATTGAAACGCAGGCTGCGGGCTTACCTTGTGTCATCTCGAATAATATTTCGGGTGAAGGGGACGTGGTTCACGAACTCATTCAGCGTCTCTCCATAGAAGAGTTGCCTTCAGTTTGGGCCAAAGCGGCCGTGCAGGCTGCGGTCGGCGCGCGGTGTATTTCGAGTCCAAACGCGGTTGAGCGCGTGAACGCGTCACGATTCGGACCTCTTCGTTCCGTTCGGGCAGTGGAGCAGGTCTACTCGCGTGAGGCATGAGACAAGCCCTTCTTGTGCTGGTTTCACTTTCTCATGGCCTGGCTGCTGTCGGGTTCTGGAAAGCTATAGCAAGAAAGCGCATTCCGAACATGGTCGATTTTGCCTGTGTGTCTACCCTGCTGTACTACGATGTCGGCATCTGGCTTGAGTTCTCGGGAGTCGACCTCGAAGATAGATACCTGGGATCGCTCCTTTCGGCTTCGGATCTCGATTTCGGGATCAGCATAGCAATTCTGATTTTCATGCCGTGGCTGTTCCATCTTGGCTCACGAATCGCGAATGGCGGTACGTCTTTGCCAACCTTGGAACGTGTCACTGAAGAGTTTGCTCCGAGGGTGCGCGGGCTCTTCTATTGGCTCGCGATCGGCATCACCATTCCATTAGTCATTGCCGGCTTTCTTCGCATCGCCGAGGGGCTTCCGATTTGGGAGGCCAGGATGAAGATCGGAAATGAGTGGGGCGTCTTGGTGACAGTGCTCTACCTTCCAAGCCATCTGCTCGCATTCTACGTCTTTCAAGCCGACTCCCGACTGAAACGAGGAGTAATCTTCGTCCTCTGGCTGATCCTTAGCGGCATTGTTTCTACGCTCGCAATCGGCGAACGCACAAACATGCTCGTACCCTTGGTCATTGTAATTCTGTTCTGGATTCGTCCTACTCTGAAGACGCTTGTTCCTGTGCTGGCTGTGCTGGTGATTGGAGCCGCCATGTCTTTACCCTTATTCAAGCATCGATATTCGGCTTCGGACGTGTCTTCGATGGACCTCGTAATTCTAACTGTCCACAACGACCTCTCGCGAAGCTCTTCGCTCGCAACCGCTGTAAATTTATCGGTTCCGTTTGGAACGAAGATATTGCCCTATCCTTTAGCCGGTTATGTTTACAGTGCTTTCTTTTTCATGCCCCGGCAGATAGCGCCTTTCAAGGGACAATCAACGACAAATCACTTCACTGGTCACGTGGCAGGATCCTTACCCGACGAGATCGATTGGGGCCTTGGAATCGGCGTGGCTGAAGAGTTGCTATTGAATGTCGGCCTGGTGTTTGTCGGCCCTGGCTTTCTGATTTATGGAATGTGCATGGGGCTAATTGATCGGCATTCCCGTTCCGCATTTTCGCTGGTCGTGCCAACACGGCTGGGGAATTTGTTCTTATGCGGATACAACCTTCCGTCAATTCTGTTTACGTTCGGCACCATGGCTCTCTCAGTTTGGGTATTGGATGCTGTATTCCGATCCCGAAGAGTGGAGCCCCTTTTCTTCCCGGAGGAGATTCCAGATACTCCACATCGCGCACGCCATCCAGTCTTAGAATGAGATATGTCCGCCGTTCCCGAAGAGTTTTACCGAATCGAAAAACTGCCGCCCTACGTGTTCGCCGTGATCAACGAGATGAAGGCCAAGGCGCGAGCTGCACAGCAAGACGTCGTCGATCTTGGCATGGGCAACCCCGACGGCCCCACTCCGAAAATCGTCGTCCAAAAACTCATCGAGGCCGCGCGCAATCCCCGCAATCATCGCTACTCGGTGTCCCGCGGAATTCAGAACCTGCGCGAGGAGATCGTCAAGCGCTACAAGTCGTACTACGATGTCGATCTCGATCCCGATAAGGAAGCCATCGCCACCATCGGCGCGAAGGACGCTCTCGCGCATCTGCTGTTCGCCATCATCGGTCCCGGCGATGCGGTCGTCTCGCCCAACCCCGCTTATCCGATTCACCAGTACGGCGTCATCATGGCGGAAGGGCACGCCTGCATGCTGCCGATGCCGAACCCTGCCGAGTTCCTGAACGGACTGGAGCATCTCTACCGGACGTCGACGCGCAAGCCCAAGCTCATCCTGATCTCGTTCCCGCACAACCCCACAACTCAATGCGTGGACCTCGAATTCTTCAAAGAGATCGTGGCTTTGGCGGCGCATCACGGAACCATGATCGTTCACGATTTCGCGTACGCCGACCTCGGTTTCGACGGCTACAAGCCCCCCAGCATTCTGCAGGTTCCAGGCGCGAAAGACATCGCTGTGGAAATTTTCTCGCTCTCGAAAAGCTTCAACATGGCCGGATGGCGGGTGGGTTTCTGCCTGGGCAACGCCAGGCTGATCCATGCGCTGTCACGCATAAAAAGCTATCTGGATTACGGGATTTTTCAGCCTATCCAGATCGCATCCATCATCGCCCTGCGCGAATGCGCTGACGATACGGAGAAAATCCGCTCCACGTATCAAAGGCGTCGCGACGTTCTGGTGAAGGGGCTTGGTCGGGCTGGCTGGCACGTGGCGTCGCCGCAAGGGACCATGTTCGTTTGGGCTCCAATTCCCGAGCCATTTCGCGCCGCGGGATCGCTCGAATTCTCGAAACTGCTGATGAAAGACGCCCTGGTCGCCGTGTCGCCGGGCATCGGGTTCGGACCTCTCGGAGAGGGCCATGTCCGCTTCAGCCTCATCGAGAACGAGCACCGGACCCGGCAGGCGACGCGATCCATCCAGCGCGTTTTGAAAAACGAGCCGCTGGAAGTCTAGGCGACTTGCATGGCCGCGCTTTCGGATACTCATGCTCCTCGCCTCGTGGAACTGCGGCACGTGGAAGCGGACGACCTCAACTACTTGCTGGAGGAAGAGACCGCCACGTGGCGCGAGACGCTCGATTGGGATTTTCAAGCCTCGGCGGCCTTGGTCCGGCGCTTTGTGGACATGCATGCGCTGAGCGGATTCTCGCTAGTCATGAACGGGCGCCCCATCGGGTATTCGTATTTCGTGTGCGAGGATCACAAGGGCTTACTTGGGGATCTGTACGTGTTGAAGGAGTTCGCCAGTCCGGAGAATGAAAGCCGGTTGCTCAATTCAGTGCTCGATGCGATGCTGAAGACGCCGTTGGTGAAGCGTATCGAGTCACAGTTGATGATGCTGCGAAATGCGGCTCGCATTCAACTGCCGCATTGGCGTTACTTGCATGTTTTTAATCGGGATTTCATGGAAGCGTCGCTGGCCGGAGTGGAGGATCTGCCTTCCGGCCCGGCGGTTCGCAAGATCGCGATTGACAGTTGGATGGAGTTTCGCCAGGATGAAGCGGCCAGCCTGATCGCGACTGCGTATCAGGGTCATGTCGACAGCCAGATTAACGATCAGTACCGCTCGTCGGCGGGTGCGCGGCGCTTTCTGATGAACATCGTTCAGTATCCCGGGTGCGGGAGTTTTTTTCAGCCAGCTTCTTATGTTGCTCTGGATGTGCTGACAGGTCGGCTGTGCGGCATGTGTCTGAGCAGCATGGTTTCCCCCGAGGTCGGACACATTACGCAGATCTGCGTGTCGAAGGCGGTGCGGGGGAAAGGGGTGGGTTACGAACTGCTGAAGAGGGCCATGCAGTCGTTAGCTCGGCATAGTTGCCGGAAGGCTAGTTTGACGGTGACTTCCTCGAATACGGAGGCGATTCAAGCTTACGAGCGGGTCGGGTTTAAGAAGGTTCGGAATTTCGGGGCGTATGTTTGGGAAGGTTTTTAGGTGCGGGCTAAGAGCCGCCTGGAAAGGCGACTGCAGTCAAGAACCAGCTTGA
>JANXQZ010000359.1 GCA_025353235.1 Bryobacterales bacterium | reverse complement strand
GGCAGCAATCTTTCCAAGCCGCTCGATCTGGTGGCTGGAGGATGGCAGATGAATGGCATTTATAACTGGGCGAGCGGACTGCCCTTTACTCCGAGCTATCAAGCTTGCAATTCCGACCGGGACACGGGATGGTGCCGTCCGGACGTGGCTGCAGCAGGAGCTTGGCAGGCCAGCAACCCTAGCCAATTCGGTTGGTTCAACACTGCTTCGACTCAGTTGACGGCCAATGGACAAGTGAGCGGACCGTGGGCTCGTCCGCAGAAGGGGGTGCAGGGAAACGTGGGACGGAACGCGTTATGGGGGCCTCACTTCCAACAGCTGGATATGTCGTTCTTTAAGAATTTCGCAGTGACGGAACGCATTCAATTCCAGTTCCGCGCCGAGTCGTTCAACATTACGAATCATACGAATCTTGGGCAGCCAAATGGTTGCGTGGATTGTCCAGGGACGGCAGGGCGGATTTTTGGGGCGATCGGCAACTATGTTCCGCGGCAGTGGCAGATGGCTACTCGAATTGTGTTTTAACTGCATGGTGCGGGGAGGAGGGTGAAGAAGCGGATCGGCGATGTAGGCGCTGTCGTGAAATGACTGTTACAGAGTGCTCGTCCAGGTTCTAGATGTGCTTGGCAGCGTATCGGGCCGCTTGCACGGTTGGAAATCTTTGTGGACGCGGGTCACCACACAGCTGGCTAGAAGTCGGCTGCAGCCAGGATTGGCTGCCTACAAGGCAGCATGGCCGAAAACAGTCACGGTTTCGAGTCTGCGGATCAGTTCAGAACGTCCTAAGAAAACTCTGCGGCGCGAATAATAGTGGTGCAGATTTTTAATCTGCCCTGACTAGGCAGCATCGTGGAAAGCCGATTAACAATCGGCTGCAGATTAACAATCTGCCCTACATTGGCAGCAAACCGTGCTGTTTCCGCGAGGCGTTGGGGCCTGCGGAGAAATTAGTGGATAGTAGTGCAAAGCAGCCTACCCCGTCGCATCGGCTTTTGGCAGCCATGCTGGCTAAGTGTTCTGCGAGAGTACAAAAATGCAATCGTTTTCGTGACGGGCTTCGAGTTTGCCGTTCTTCGTGGCCGCTAGGCAAAAATGTGATTAACGGTCGAGGGTTTGCATAAACGCGCCCAGCCCGAGGGGCGGTGACATTTATATTGAGAGAATAATCGGATTGTTTTCAACAGGTTGATCTTTTTGGGATCTTGTGTTCCAGAGACTACCTGCTACAGTTTGTTCAGAACGAGTTTGTGCGGGGCGCTCCTGAAAAGGGCGCCCCGTTTTCGTTGGAGCGCAGACATGGCAGATCAGAAAGGGAAGAAAAGTAAGGTTGAGAATCCGCGCAACCAAAACGACAGTATCTCGACATTGCTTGGCTCAATGGAAGCGAATTTCCAGCAGCAAGTGGAGAAGGCTTCCTTTGCAGACTATGTCCGGTTGACACAACTCGAGCGTGAGTTAGTAGAGGATCGCGGTCCAGGGATGGTGGTGTGCAAGTGGGACGAATCGACAATCATGTTACCCGCAGACGAATAAGTTACAATCCGCTGCCATCGCAGAGGCGATTTCACGGATCTCAAGCAAGGTTTAAAGGCTTCTCGGGGCCTGTCGGTTCGGGGAAAAGTCAGGCGCTCTGCCAGGAAGCCATCCGTCTGAGTTATCTTAACGCGGGCAGGCAGGGTTTGATTGGCGCTCCTACGTATCCAATGCTCAGGGATGCGACGTTGACGAGCTTTCTAGAAGTGCTGGAGAGCAACCGGATTCCTTACACCTTTAACAAGGCTGAGTCTGTGCTCACGATGAAAGACTCGGGGTCGAGGATTCTGTTCCGCTCGCTGGAAGATTTCGAGCGATTGCGGGGCACGAATCTGGCTTGGTTCGGGATTGACGAGCTGACTTACACGAGCGAAGAAGTATGGCTCCGGTTGGAGAGTAGGCTGCGCGATCCGAAGGCGTCCAACTTATGCGGATTCGCGGTCTGGACTCCGAAGGGATTCGATTGGGTGTACAAGCGGTTCATCCGCAATCGAGTAGAGGGATACGAAGTTGTTCTGGCAAAGGCCTACGAAAACCGGTATGTGCTCGATAAGATTCCGGATTTTTACGAGCGGCTGAAGAGCAGCTACGACCAGCGATTCTTCGATCAAGAGGTCTTAGGCGAATACCTGAACATTAACTCCGGAGCGGTCTATTCCGCCTTTGACCGGGAGCGAAACGTGAGGGCCGTAGCAGTTGACACTACGCGGCCCTTGTTCTGGACTCTCGACTTTAACGTGGATCCGATGTGCTCGCTGATCGCGCAAAGGAAAGGTGAAGAGATTCAAGTTCTGGACGAGATCGTGTTGAGCAGGGCGAGCACGAGAGATGCCTGCGAGGAGTTCAAACGCCGCTTCCCGAATCACCAGGCTGGGGTTTGCGTGTATGGGGATGCGACGGGCAGCAGGCTGCAAACGGCCGGGACGAACGACTACAGGATCGTGCGAGAGTATCTGGCGGAGTCGGGCTATGAGCGGGCGACCTTTCGGGTTCCGGCGAGCAACCCGTTCGTTCGGGAAAGGATTCAGTTAATGAACTCGAAGCTGCTGTCGGCGAACGGAGACTCGCTGCTGTTCATCAGTCCCCGATGCAAGGAGTTGATCGCGGATATGGAAGAAGTCACTTACAAGGCGGACAGCATGGTGATCGACAAGGACCGCGATTCGAAACGCACTCATCTTTCCGATGCTCTGGGGTATCTGGCGTGGCAAGAGTTCAAGCCTGGCCCAAAGGCAGGAGAACAAGGCAAGCGGCTGTTCTGGTAGTTAACGAGAGTAGAGAACTAGGAGAGATGGAAATGTTGAATAGTGACTTAGACATAGATCGCGAGCATCCGGAGTATTCGGCCCGCAAGCATATCTGGAAGCAATACCAGGACATGTACGTGGGAGGCGAGCAGTTTAGAGCACGGGCGGAGAACTACCTGGTCCGCAGGCAGAAAGAGCCGCACGAAGTATATGGCGAGAGGCTGCTTCGCGTATTCTACGAGAACTATGTCGGGTCAATTATCGACTGGTACACGGCAACATTATTTCGGCGGGAGCCGAACGTGGCATTCGAAGGTCCCGACGATCGGTCCCGGCAGTTCTTCGTGCAGTTCGCGGATGACTGCGACCTGAAGGGAACGAACCTGGCTGAGTTCTTCCGCGAGCGGTTCATCGACGCCCTAATCTGCGGACGAAGCCACATCCTGGTGGACTTTCCAAAGTGGATGCCTGCCGCGAACCGCGCTGAAGAGGACGCCAAAGGGATGTCTAGGGCTTACCTTGTTGGATACTCGGCCGAGAACCTTATCAATTGGAGCCTTGATGAGCACGGGAAGTACGAGTGGGTGGTGCTGCGAACAAGCGGGCTTAGGAAGCCGAATATCGAAGATGCTGGATGGTCTAAACAGACTCGTTGGGCTTACTACGACAAAGAGAACTACAGAATCTATGAGCGGGTGGAGAAGGGCGAGCAGCGGGGCGAGATCGTCCTAACTGCGGCGGGGAAGCATGGCTCAGCTAAGGAAGGTCGCGTTCCTCTATTCGATCTTGAAGTGTCAGAGGGGTTGTGGCTCATGAACCGGGCAGCCTCGTTGCAAATGGAACATTTTAACAAATCTAACTCCCTCTCGTGGGCGCTCACTATGGGTCTCTACACCATGCCGGTGATTTACTCGGACCGGGAGTGGAATCAGATTCTGGGCGAATCCTACTATGTTCAGCTCGGCCCGAACGATCGCTTTGGCTGGACTGAGCCGGAGGGTAAGGTATTCCAGATTGCGACGGATAATTTGATTCGATTGCAGGAAGAGATTTATCGGGTGAGCTATCTGGCGCATGCGGGGGGCAGCGTCTCGGGCGGTCGAACTCAATCGGGAGTTAGCAAGCAGCGCGACTTTGCTGTGACTCAGGAGGTGTTGCGAGCGTACGGAGATGAGGTGAAGGAGACGATGAAGCGGGTTCTCCGGGCGGTGGTGTGCGCGCGGGAGGACAGCCTGAACATTGATGTGTCGGGGATCGATGAGTTTGATATCGGGGACTTTGGGGCGGAGCTGGTGGACGCGGAGAGGTTGCTGGCGTTTGGGATGAATTCTCCCACGCTTAAGAAGCAGGTGTTTAAGAAGCTGGCGCTTAAGTATTTGTGCGATGTAAGGCAGGAAGTTAAGGATCAGATCGCTCGGGAGATTGATTCGGGAGTTATTGATTAAGAAAAGGCCGATTGACAATCGGCCGCAGGTTGGCAACATGTTGACCCATCGCCCGACACCTTCCGGGAACCGACCGCGACCATCAACGGGAGCAGGGTCGAGCAGCCCGAGGATCATCTCTCCCCCGAGTGGCGAGCCCATGGTGACGAGCCCGGTCACGGA
>JANXQZ010000298.1 GCA_025353235.1 Bryobacterales bacterium | reverse complement strand
GAGGTCGAGGACGAGGTTCGACCTTTTCGCCGTGACGAAGATGCCGTAGTTTGCCGAACCGAGCCAGCGGAGAACAAACATGAACACGGCGATGAGAGCCACCTGCGCAAACAGCGAGGGCGGCAGAACGTGGAACAAGAGCGTGGAGAGGATCAGGCCCGCAAAGGTGCCAGCCAAACGCAGGACTCCTCGGCTGAAGGTGGCTGTGAAATCGGGCTTCAAGACGATTGCCACGGTCATGGGCACCCAGTACGACCGCTGCAAGTTGGCTCCGCGCGCGAAGGCGTCGCCCAGCGCCACGCACGCGCCGAGGCGAACCGCGTGTCGGAACGCTGCGGAATCGAGGTTCAGATTCGCGCGCAGAGTGGCGAAGGTGCCAGCCAGCCGCAAGCTCCAGCGCCGGACTGACTCGCGGCGTTCGAACGCATCCAACCCGTCTGGCGTTGCCGAAACGGTAAGCTCCACGGCGGAACGAATCTGGCCAGCCAAGGCATCCATTTGGCGACGGGCGTCCGCCAGGAGTGCAGTGATCAGAGCCGAATCCGCAGGAGGTTTGAGGGTCCCCACCTCGTCAGCCAGCGTATCGATTGCGCGCAAGCAATCCGGCCCGATGTGAGCCGGCTCGCCCGTGTTCAGCGAGTTACCCAGGGCCAGCAGAGCGCGGGATGCCGCCGCAAAGAAACGATCGACAATCGCGCCTTCCGAACCGTTGGGTCTTTCTCTCTCGATGCGCACCCGCAAGCGGCCGAGTGTGAGCTGCGCGATCCGCATGCGTTCGGCTTGGCTCAGCAGCATGAGGCAGCGTTCGGCGGAGGTGGAGTGGTCCGATTGGAGCGAGGCTAGCGCCTGCTGCGCTTTGGTGCTCTGGGCGCTGGCCGGGGGTGCGAGGCGAACCTGAACAGGCGAAGCGGCGGCTCGCGAAAGCTCCAGATAAAACGCTCCCAGTGCGCGGCGTTCCGGCGCATAGCGTCGCAGCGGCCAGAGAGCAAGCGCTAAGAATGTCTGAAAGAGTCCCCCTGCGAGCGCGAGCAGCCCGGCATAGATGGCTCGCTCGGGTGGCTGCGGCACCGTGGAATAAACCAGAAAGGTGACCAGGGTGATAACGCCCAAGTCGGCTGCGCTGGCGCTCAGGGCGACCAAGAGCCCTGCAGCGAAAGCGAACGTCCCTGCGGCGAGAACAGAGAGGGTGTGGTGTGCGCCGATCAGCGCTCCGTAGAAGACGGCGAGACCTACGAGGGCGCTGGCTGCCAGCATCTTGCGAGCGCGCTGGCTATAGGGATCGTGACTGTCGGAGTAGGATACGTTGAGCGCCCCGGTTGCGAGTGCGAGTCCGGCCGGAACTTGACCGAGTGCGACGCCCGCGAGTAAGGGAATGGCGACTCCGAGCGTGTTCCGGAGGGCAAGCCAGGGAGTTACTTTGTCGCGCTGGAAGCGAGTCAGGGCGAGCCAGAAGGATGCCCAGACGCTGTGCTCGAGCTGCTTTTCGCGCAGATTAGCGGGCAGCGATGACATAGAAGATACGATCCAGGACTTCAATCGGGCCGAGTACGGGAAAGGGCAGCCTTATGTCATCGCGTCCAGGATGAACATGACAGCGGGGCTCAACGAGCGGAGTGTCATGGCGCCTTTCATTCAGATCAAATCGGTAGAATGCTGGCTTAGAGCCGCCACCCATTTGAATATGAAACCGGTACGCGATTAAAGAGCATGCGCCGTTGCCCTCGCGCAGAGTAATACCGAATGATAGGCGTGCGCCGAAAGGCATTTTGAAGTGGGACTCAGTAGGTCCTTTATCGAACGGAGGCCCGACCGTAATGATGCCGAGATTAGGCTTCACCACGGTCTTCAAAATTTGCTGAATATTGTTTTCAAGGCCAAGCTCAAGGTTCTGCTTTGACAGATAGACTCGAAGATGGGCCAGAACCTCCTTAAACCTTGGCAGCTTTATTTCCGCCGCTTGATTCTCCAACTTCGAATCCAAGTAGAGGGCACGTTCGGAAGCCTTTTCAGGCATTCCTAAATTAGATCTCCTCGCCCCAGCAGAATGAGCCATTCAGCTATTTGAGGTTCAGCTGAAAGTTCTCCCTTGGCCGCGCGTTCAATCATTTGATCGCTGGACATCTGGTAATGCGATTCCAACTCCCGTATGCGTTCCGAAATCTCGCTGTCCGTCATTGCACTGCCAGACTGGCTCAGTCTGAAAATACTGCCTCCAACGAAGCCTCGGATATTTGGAGCATTGGCGCAAAATTCACTGAGCGTGGCTGATGTAAGCCAGAGAATGATTGCTCCTGGCCGCTCTAAGCGACTGCGCCCAAGATCCCATTCGCGCCAGATAGCCGGAGTGAATACGCCGAAACCGGTCAAGATCACGGTATCAGCGGCAGGCTCGCGAAGGGTTTGGCTTATTTTGCTAGTTGACTGGTCCTCGATTTGAATGACCCTAACGGGATGATCGATCGTAGCCCCAAGTTCTAGTAAGAATGTATCGAGGGCTTCGGGTTCACGCTCAGCCGGTCCGATGACGATGAGCCAGGACTCTGCATCGAGCCCGCGCAGTTCCAGCCGCCTCCCAATTTCAAATGCTGCTTGAGAAATGAACTCGGCCATTCGTCAATTTTGGGCGATTAGGGGCGCAAGTGCAGGGTGAACGCGGAAGTCCGTTGCTGAGTACTCGAGGACTCGCCTGGTGACGAGAAGTTCAATTCCAATTCTTGAGGAGACGTCAAACGTGCCAGTTTCGATCAGCGCTCGAAGAGCTTTCAATTGGTCAGTGTTCAGGCCGCGCAAATAGCTCTCGCCAAGTTGTTTGATGACGGTCTTAATATGAACGGACTTTATGCTGTCGCTTTCATCCATATAAGCCGCTTCTCCAGCGTCCCTCGCCAAAGCGATCAAGTCCCGAAGCACACCTCCTGATGCCTCGCATATTTTTTCGATTTCTAATTCTGAGAGGAGATCAGGAGCGCCGCGTTGAGCTAACACTGACCTCATAGTTGACGCACTACCTGCCTTACCCTGGAGCGTCGGAATATGATGAACTCGATCAAAGTACTCAGAGATGGGCCTGCCCGATCCGTATAATATCGACAAGGGCGCGGCAGCGATCACTGCTACTTGGAGACGGCGCAAAACCTGAAAATCCTGATCCACTACAGCCCAGAATTTTTCCGGCGTAATAAGCCTGTCCAGCCCGTCAAAAATAACTACAGTATCGAGCGACTGCCCTCGAACCGCCTTGAGCAGTACCTCCAAATGCTGGTGCATCCCATCAATGTCTCGGCGCATTGGAGGGAAGGGCGGCTTGAGTTTACCAGGAGTCTGGTGCTGGCCATAAGCGAAGTCTCTAATCCGCTCCGAAGCCAAATCCGTAGTTTTACGTTCCTGAGACGAGAAACCATTGGCGGACCCGTGTTCCTCGAATGCTCTCGATAAATGCAGGCCCAAGCCTGCTAGCAGCGCCCCGGAGTTCAAGCCCGACAAATCCGTTTCAGCGGTGATATCGATATAGAGGATAAATGTCTGCCCATGTTCCTTGAGCCACTGCTCCGCTAAAAGGAGCTCTGTGGTCTTCCCGGATCCAATTCCGCCAACCAAGATTTGCTGACTTCCCGGATCGAGATCAGCGCGAGCCGCCATCGCCTGGTAGATCGATCCGTGCAAATCCCTCACCGTAAGACCGAGGTCAATCGCACTCCGTGCGGGAGCGGTGGGATTCAGATTCCGCATGTACTCACGGAAACGTTCCCTTCGAGCCGGTGCCGCTTGAGTTTCAGATTTGGTCGGCATAGCGCACATGCCGAGTATAACCTCCCGCTTGCAATTCAGCCCGTCGTAGGACAAAATAGCTTAGGCGAACAAAAGGCGAAAACATGAACCCGGCCTACTCCTTTCCCGCAACCCTTAAAATCCGGCCCCCTTTCAAATTACAGGAGTCCCTTCCCAGCGGACTGCCTTCCCTGGACCGACTCATCCAGGGATTCCCGCGCGGTGCCATCTCCGAAATCGCGGGTCCGGAAAGTTCGGGCCGGGCAACGCTTGCAAACACTTTGCTCGCCTCATCTACTGCAAAGCTTGAAGTGTGCGCCTACGTCGACGCGAACGACGCCTTTGATCCTCACTCGGCAGCCGCCAGCGGAGTCGCTTTACAGCAACTCGTCTGGATTCGTTGC
>JANXQZ010000292.1 GCA_025353235.1 Bryobacterales bacterium | reverse complement strand
CGCACCCGACGACTGCCGCTAGTGGGCTTCGTATTTGGCTTTGACCGGGCGGCTCCGGGCCTCCTCCTCGCGTTCGTTGCCGGGATGGTGAACAGCCTTTCGCCGTGTTGCCTGGCGATGACGCCGGCCTTCCTCGCTCATCTCGCCGGAGTTGGCGCGGACAACGCGTCGCGGCGGGCGGTCTTCATAGAAACCTTCGCTTCCTTGCGAAGTAATGCTGGCGTGTCCTTCTTCGCGGCGGGCTTGGCCATCATCTTCTGCTGTGGCGCAGTTCTTCGGCTTGGCGACTCCTGGGGACGGATCGCGCCTCTTCTTCACCACGCCGCTGCGCCAAAAAAGCACGACACAGCCCCCGTACGGAAAGATCTTCCGCATTGATGCGCAGGGTCTGATTCTTCAGGAATCTCGCACCTACCAACCTCCCGCGCCCTCAAGCGCAGTGGCGCCGGCCGCCCGTGCTGGGAAACTTTCTTGATCTCGCGATAATCGCGACGGGCTGTACCAGCAGGGCTGCGCGGAAATCGCGGCGGTTGGCTGCATTTGCTGGGAGTTTCTCCACACTGGCAAACGCTGCCGAACTTCCGCATTCTTTTGCTCGATATTGGGCCACAATATCGGGAACCGCTTTAACCATGCCTCGGAATCTCATCGTGACATTTTGGTAAAGCACCCAAAGACGTTTCGACTACAAGGGGCCGTTGAAAGACTTGTTCCAGCATGTTCGCCGGCGCTGTTAACCCATTTGACTGCGTTACGATCGACTTTCAAAGGGTGGAACTTCCTAAGGTTCAGCAACGCCGGGTCGATCTTGGCCTCACGCCGGGCGGCCCCGCTTCGCAGGCTTTGAAAATACCGCAGATACGAAAAGCGGCTAGCGCTCAGCGCCAGCCGCTAACGGGAGAACCACGCTATTGCCGAGTAACTCGAGGGATTCACTTCCTGCCAGGGCAGACTCCTTTCCGCCCTTTCGCCCTCTCAGTGCTCCATTTACGTTTGACTACAACAAAGGGTCGGTGAAGGCAGCGGGGAAGGCAGCGGCGACGCCGGACACACTCCAGATGGGGGGAGCGGCGACTCAACAAAGGTGAGGCCTTCCAAATAACCGGCTCCGGGTAGGAAGGTGCCCGGATCAAACGGGATACCAAGCTTGCCAATCAAGCCCAGCGTACCCGTGGTCAAGTCTAAGGTATACAGTTGGTCGTGCTGTGCATAGTAAGCCGTCCCACCTAACGGATCAATCGCCAACCCAATACCCGGCAGATTCGTGTGGCCGGTCAGCGTGATACCGGTTGCACTCGTAACGGTCGTCGGGCTCACCGGCGCGGAGACCTTCAGTAGGTACAGGCCATCGTCCACGATGAACAGATTCCCTGAATTATCAAAGGCCATGGCGGAAAGTTGCGGGAGCCCATGAGAGTACGTGCCACCGACCCTGCCGACTGACGTCACCACACCGCTAATGACTTTGAACAAATTACCCATCCGATCTACACCATATAAAATCCCCGTGCTCGGGTCAGCCGCAAGGCCGCCTGGACTGGTGGAGGGGATTGGCGTGGCGACCAGCGTTGCCTTTCCCATCGGGTTAACGCTATACAATCCATGATTAGCAAGTGCGTAGAGAGTTCCACTTGGCGAGCTTGGTGTGAATGCGATCCCAAACGCGTTTACGGGCAGCTTCAGCCCAGGTAGCAGTGCAGCCCCGGTCACCGTGTTGATATCGTACAGGACGCCGTCGCCGTTGGCGGGTGTAACTGGCGTTACAATGTAGGGACTATTACCAACCAGAGTGTTGCATGCACGATAGCCCAGCATGAAGCCTATGCCGTCTCCGAATACGTGCGCCACTTGGATCGATAACATCCGCAAACCAGGGGAATTCGGCTGGTAGAGGTCCCATCCCGTGTTGCGCTCATCGGTGTTCGGGCTCGAGGGAAACCCGCTGCTAAACGTCAAGGCTCCGGAGGTTGGAAAAACCGTCGGTGCTGAACTCGTACAGCCGCCGTATTTCTTCCAGCACGACCACCTGGGGTCGACAGGAAACGTATACTCCCCTCCGTTGGTGTTCCCTAGTATGGCCGGCCCAGACCCGTTTCGCCCCGACACTGTCGCGGTGGTTCCGCTCTCCAGCCCGGCAACAACAAGGACAAGATCCGAGGGATCTGGCGCAGCAGCTGCCTGGAAATAGAAGGTGAGCCAGTATTCGGTGTCGCCGCTCGTGTTATGCTACGCGAGCGTATTGGTGTCGCTGCCCCAGTTATAGGGTTGGTTCGAAAAGGTTTGAGTCGTTTGGTTCTCCGCTGCCTTATTGTGAGTCCACGTGAGACCGGGTACCTGGCAAGGCCCTTGTGGCAGTGTAGGGTCCTGGCAGCTCAAATTTACAAAAACTCAACCGTAGCCGGGCAAGTTGAACGGTCCGTACATCCCGACACCGACCCCCGGGAGGACCGCCGGAATCGGGTAGGTTTGGGTCCGTCCTCCCGAAACTGGGATTTGTTGAAGGTAAGCCACCGTGGTCGGGGTCGCTGCGTTCAGCTCAGGTTGATAAAACATGGTTAGGCCCAGTACAGCGGCCACCAACAGCGACCGCGATATACCCCGCTGGCTGAATACAGGAACGTTTGTGAGAGCAATCTTGTTTAACATCTGAGTTTCTCCTTGTTTTTGGTCCGTCAAGCTTGGATGTCTGATCCCAAGCAGCTTCACCCTTCAATGCACACGTTTCCAAAAACACAAGCCAATTTTTAGGAAAATAATTGGTGAGGCGCGGGATCCCAGCGTTGCGATAGAGTCCATCGATAACGAAGATCTCTACCGTTACTCATGGCTCCGTAGTTGGTCGGCAACCTAAACCCGTCCCCCCTTGCTGCTCGCTAAGGGTGAAGTTCGTGCTGATCTTTTTTCAGCAGTGTGCCTTCCCTCAATTGAACTCCTGAGAGTTTGCGCCGACGCGACTCGTTCATCAAAAAAACGAGCTTGTGCGCGGCCGCTTCATAACTGAGCCCCTCACCGTGAATGTTCGAAATGCAGTTGCGATCCGCATCCGTTAAGCCGGGCTTAGGATGCCACGTTAAATAAATGCCCAGGCTATCGGGCGAACTCAGTCCGGGGCGCTCCCCAATCAGCACCACCGACAGCTCCGCCTGAAAAGCCGCGCCAATCTCGTCTCCGATCGCCACGCGCCCTTGCTCCACGATCACGATCGGCGACTCGCCAAACTGCGGCAGCACTCGTTCGAGCAGCGGGATTGCGTGCCGATGAATCGCGAGTGCAGAAAGGCCGTCGGCGATGACGAAGACAGCGTCGCAACCGGACCCCGCTACCACGAAGCTTTCTCCTAAGCGGCGGCCCAGGTCAGGCCTGCGAAGATACGTGGCCCGATCCGGCGCGGCACTTCGCACCAGCAAACTCTTGAATCCTTTTCGCTCCAACTCGAGCGCCAATGAAGCCGAGTCTAATTTCGCGTGAACAGCGTCCCTCGCTCTTGCGTGCGCTAGTTGAAAGTCGAGCAACTCGCGAGTGGGCAGGCTGTTCCCAACTCGTCCCAAGCCCACGCGCGCCAACGTGAAATCGCGCAGCGTCGCCGGGCTCATGCTTCTATCAGCGCGAGCAGTCCGGGCAGTTCTGCATGGCCGCGCTCCAACCAAGCCTCGAACTCGGGGGCAGGTCTCAAGTTCAAAAGCTTGCGAAGATAGAGCGCGTCGTGAAATGACGTGCTCTGGTAATTCAGCATGATGTCGTCCGCGCCAGGCACTCCCATGATGTAGTTAACGCCAGCCGCCCCAAGCAGGGTCAACACAGTATCCATGGCGTCCTGATCGACCTCGGCATGATTCGTATAGCAGACATCGCAGCCCATTGGCAAACCCAGCAGCTTCCCGCAAA
>JANXQZ010000285.1 GCA_025353235.1 Bryobacterales bacterium | reverse complement strand
ATGCAGGAAGGCATGGGCATGCTGAAGGATGGCAATGCCACAGACCAGAATAAAGCACCCAGTTTGGGCCGGGGCCTTGGAGTAGGGTCCACTATGGACATGCCTCGGACGAACGGCCCGTTGTCTCAGAGCGAAACCGATAAAGCGATGGCGAGCATGCCCGGTATGGACCATTCCAAGATGAACATGCCGCAAGTGCCGAAGGATGCAAATCAAGTGCCGCTTTATCCGCAGGATGCCTTCATGGAAGGGCCCATGATGGCCATGGATAAGGAAGTTGATCGACCTGAAACATACGGCCTGCCTGCAGGTTGGAGCGGTTTTGTGGGAGGCATGATGACCCTGGTTCGCGTGCTGCCTCCCGAGCAATACAACAAGATCATGCAGCTCAAAGCTTCGAAGAAGAGCGCCCTATGATCCGCGCAGGCGCTTTTTTATGCGTGCTCGTCTTTCAGCTTCAGGCCCAACCGAGTGGAAAGAAAGCCTTCACGTTTCGCGGAAAAGTTGAGCAGGTGAATACGAGCGCCAAGCCGCTCACCGTTACGAACGAACCGGTTGAAGGCTGGATGGGCACCATGACCATGTCCTACGCGGTCGACAAGCCTGCGGCCATAAGTGGCGTGAAGGTTGGCGATCGAATCACAGCGAAAGTCTATGAGGGCGATTCCACTCTCTATGAGGTGAGTGTCGTTTCGCAACGGGCTTCTCCCGAGACCGGCAAGGGCGGTTCGAGGCTGGAGGAGTTCGAACAGATGGCGTTGAGCAACAATCCCACCGTGGCCCAAGTGCAAGCGAATGTGCGCAGGGCAGCGGGAATAGCTCGCCAGTCAAGCCTATACCCGAATCCAACGATCGGTTACTACGGAGATGAGATCCGGGGCGGATACCTAGCGGGCGGTAAACAGGGTGGATTTGTGAGCCAGACGATCGTGATGGGAGGTAAACTTCGAGCTGCTCGACGCGTGGCGGAACTGCAGGCTAACGCAGTGGAGACCAGCGCGCAGATGCAGCGTTTACGCATCCTCAACAACGTGCGGGCGTTGTTCTATCATGTGCTTGCCGCGCAGCGAATGGTGGAAGTGAGGCAGGATTTGGCGAAGCTGGCCGGAGATGCGACGCAGACTTCCCATCAATTGGGCAACGTGGGTCAAGCCGATCGTCCGGACATTCTGCAAGCCGAGGTAGAGGAGCAACAGGCGAACATGAGCCTCAAGATCGCCCAACAGAACTTACAGGCATCCTGGAAGATTCTAGCGGCTGTGGTTGGCAAACCTGGCCTGCCGCTTACCCGGTTGGAAGGCGATCTGGAAGCGCTGCCAGATCTAAACCACGAAGAATGGACTGCTACCACTCTGCGGGAAAGCCCCGAAGTAAAGCTGGCCCAACAAGCAGCCGAACGAGCGGAAGCGTCTTTGGTCCAAGCAAAGAAAGTGTCCATCCCCGATCTGCAGCTCACCGGAATCCTGGTCCAAAGTTATGAGCCTTTGGAAACGACCCGCAAGCCAATCGGATTGCAGGGCGGCGCGCAGATCGGGGTGCAAGTGCCGATTTTCAATCGCAATCAGGGCAACGTGGCAGCCGCGAAAGGCGAGATCGAAAGCGCGAAGCAGGAGTTGGTTCGGGTAAAGCTCCGGCTGGAGCGAGATTTGGCGACCATGTTCCGAGATTACGAAGGGGCGCGCACAATGGTCCAACAGTACAAGATGGAAATGTTGCCGCGCGCGGAACAAGCTTACAAGCTGTACCAAACGAATTATCAAAACATGGCCGCCGCCTATCCCCAGGCGCTCATTTCGCAGCGCACGCTGTTCCAGTTGGAAGCCGATTATA
The DNA here is from genome assembly GCA_025353235.1 of Bryobacterales bacterium. Classification (GTDB taxonomy): domain Bacteria; phylum Acidobacteriota; class Terriglobia; order Bryobacterales; family Bryobacteraceae; genus JANXQZ01. The sequence continues at coordinate 601 of JANXQZ010000285.1, read as the reverse complement.
TCCAGGCCCTCGAAAATGCTTGGCAGAGTTCCTTGATGATTCGCGGGTTTGGATTGATGGACGGACTATCCGAGCCCGTTAGTGCAGCGCGCGCAACCCCGGTTCAATAATGGCGAGGCGACTAGTTTGGTTCTTGGCTGGAGCAGCCGCCCTTGCCGCTGTGCTTTTGGAGGCGAGATCTCATTGGGCAGATCACTGCGCTGTTTACCACTCCAACGAGGTCAGCGTTGTTCACATCATCGAGAATGGCATTCGTCTCACTGGAATGACTGCGTGCTGCGGCTCTGAAGCAGGAGAGCAAGACCCGTGGAAGTTGGTTCATTTCATCGCCACCTTCCAGGTCTGTCCGCTGGCGAGATCGCGGAAATCCTCCGAGGGCAGCTTGTCAACGAAGCACCCAAGCACCACCACTAAAGGAGAATTTGCATGAACACTAAGAGAAACATTTTTACGATGATCGCGGTGCTGGCCCTGTTAGGGTCGGCTATTGCCTTCGCTCACAATGGCGTCGAGCACGTCATGGGCACCGTTACTGCAGTAACGGAAACATCGGTTACCGTGGACACGCTCAAGCACGAGTCCGTTACGGTGCTGATCGACC
>JANXQZ010000276.1 GCA_025353235.1 Bryobacterales bacterium | reverse complement strand
GGCTCGCGCCGCGTTGGTTCCAAGAGCTAGTTTCTTGTCCTTCGAAACGAGCGGATAGCGTTCGTCATCCGAGAGGAAGTTTTTCGCAAGAAAGTCGCCGCTCTTCACGAGTTGCACCCAGTAGGGCTTGGCGGCTTCCGCATGTTTGTCGATTTTCTTCGCATCCAGCTCGGGGGGAAGTTTACTCGAATGGCAGCGTGCGCAGTTTTCGGCGAAGGTGGTCTTGCCAAGATCCATCTGTTCGCCCGAGGCCTTCAGATAATCCGACCCTCCTGGCGCATCCTTTAAGAAATAGGGTTGAACGGCATCGAGAAAGTTAGCCGCGTTCCCCATGCGGGCGGCCGTTAGCTGCCAGTCTAAGCAGTCCTTCTCGGCCTTCGAAATATCGAACGGATGCTGACGATCCTTGATGCCGAGGAACGTGTCTTCGAGGCTGTTGCGATAGTCCGGGCAAGTTCCGATATTGACGTAAACACGCAGAGCCGCCCCCGCCGCGCCGATCGAATCGGAACCGTCCTTCAGGATATGCGGCACCGCCAGCATTGTCCCGTCATTCATCTTTTCCATATGTTTTGGACGGGCCGAAAGAATGTACCAAATCGAATTGATCGCGTTCGGATTGTTGATGAAGTCGGTGCTGATGCGGCTTGTGTCCGACGTGCCGGGCTGCTGCGTGTGGTACTGCCAGTAAAGATAATTGTCGTCTTGCAGTCCACCCATGAACATCTTGCCTTCATTGAGGTACTGGTTGCCAAACGCAGGCGCGAGGTTTTCCCACTTCGGGTTCTCGGGGTCCGCCGGAGGCTTGGAAGGATTAAACGCAATGTGGCAAATGCCGCAGCTCAAACCAGCGAGGTAAGGAGGCTCAATGCTCGAATCGTGCCCGATATATTTTGTTGCATCCCAAGTATTGGGATTAAACTCCGGATTCGGGAAGAGGCGCAGGCCCATGATGCCGGTCGAGTAAGGGTCTTCGCAATCGTCCAGCATGAGCCCGTAAGCGTCCGGCTTCAACGCTTTTTTGCAGCCGGGATCGTTCACCACGCCCAGTGTCTTGAAGCGCTGATCGCGAGGAGTGCCCGTGATGTACTTCAGCATCTGCACGTTAATGGGAAGTTGCAGGAGGTTGGCTTCCTTCCAGAGCTTCTTTTCCGCCATGCGCCAGAATCGAGAATTTCCACGGGCGTTTTCAGGACTGCTGTCGGTCCTCAGCGGATCTCCACCGGTCCACAGATACCAAGTGCAGCCTCCCTTCTTCTGATCGTCGCTAAGGTAGTAGCCGTAATGATCGGGCACGTTGCCGGGGATTCCGTCGCAGGTCTTGTTGTAGTTGGCGAACCGCGTCTTGGGATCCGGGAAGTGTTTAGCGACAGAGGGAGGCTGACAACTCCCCAGAACTACGAATAGCAATACGGCAACACACGCGGACACTGGATAGGGAGATAACCTGGTCTTATTCATGGCAGATTTTTGAGATTTAGCCGGGATGATATCTTAAAGTCGACATAAAACGCAAGCTATTCCCTCGTGCGAAAAACTTGAGCAGCGTTTCAATCAATCAAGAATTCAGAGCATCTTCTTCATTCGCCACCCCGTGGTGCCGTCTTCGTAGTAAGCGGGGATGGTGTGTGTTCGGACAAAACCGTAGCGACGGTAGAATCGGATCGCATTCAGATTATCGCGGCGAACCGTCAGCGAGAGCGCGCCGACCCGTGTCAGCTTCAGTTTTCTAAGGGTCTGGCTCAGCAGTTTTTGAGCAATGCCTTGCTCCCGGAAGCGTTTCAGCACCGCAAGAGATACCAATTCCGCGCGCTGATTCGTCAAACAAGCGATGCTATAGCCGACGATTACCCGCTTAAGCTTGGCCACGAAAAAGAGGTTGTCGCAATTGGAAGCGTACTGCTGGAAAAGATCGGCTGCCCATGCATGTTCATGAAAGGCCTCCGCTTCAATCTGGAGAATGCGTCTCAGATCGTGCGGTTGAAATAGCTGGATGCTGACCACGCCGGTTCGTCCATGCTAACCTATACGTGTTATGGCAATTCCGAACGTAAAAAAGCTTCGACCTTTTTGCCCGACGTGCAATGAACATTTCACGTTGATGGCCGTCCTGCCGAAGCTAGCCGATGTGGATAAATACTTGACGGATGCGGTCTCCAGGCACGATCATAAATCGTTTCAGGACGACAAGCAGAAATCGTTTAAAGTCCGCGTCGGTCAGCAGAAGCAGAAGAAAGCGAAATAGTTCCGCTTTCTCTATTCCGGTTTTTAGGGGCGCAGGTTCGATCTGCGCCCGTTTCGTTGCCACTCTAGATGTACGTTACCTATTAGGGATGAGGCTTGACGACCAATTTTGCTGGGCAGAAAACAATTGAATCAAAGCTGAAATCGAAATCGGAGAACTGCATCGAACGTTTTGGTGTTATCAGGCTCGTGCAGTTATAGAGCTAAAAGAGGAGAACAAACATGAATGTAACTCGAAACAAATTTGCTGTGCTTCCGCTCACTCTCGGCGCGCTTATCGGGACCCTTTCGCTCGGAGCCCAAACAACGCCGCCTGCGACCGCACCGCCAACCTGCGCGGTTGCGCCCACGTCGCTCCAAAATCTTTCCATTGAGCGGACCTTGACGTTGTCCAACTTGCTGACCACGATTACGCCCAACGTTCCAGCTAATATTCTGGCTTCAATCGCTGGCGGGGCTCAAGTGATCCGGACTCGTCTGATATACAACAGCCAAACAAACACGGTGACTGACACCACCTTCCTGGTGGCTGCCGGATCCGCCATTCCGACACCTCTCGCCGTTGACGTGACAGGCTCTACGATTCAGAGCTACGTCTTAAACGTCAGCCAGATTTTCACTTCGTGCCAGCCCACTCCGAGTGTTCTCATTGTAGGCACCGTGGGCAGCTCGAATGGGCCGTTTGGCAATTTCCAAGGTGCTCCAGCAGCCATCTCCATTGGCTATACGACTGACACGCCAGCCAAAATTAACAACGTGGTAGAGGTTGTTGCAGGCGCAGTTGTGGCCTACTCCGCAGACGCTCAAGGGACGCTCACGTTCCCGGCAGCCCCGGTTACGCCTCCAGGTACCACTGGTGGAGCGCCAGTTATTGTTCTTAGCCCCGTGTTCCCAACCCAGGGCGTTTTTCAGGCCTACCTGAATCCGTTCCAGATCAATGCCTCGGCATCCACGGATCCTAACAACTTGCCGCTGACGTACCTGTACTCTTCGGACAAGCCCGTTAATTTCCTTCCGGGTCCGAATGTGCCGAATCCCCAGATCACATTCGGCGGGCGCGGTGACTACACCATCACGTTGACAGTCACGAATAGTGCTGGAGTCAGTACCACTACGAAGTTTATAGTTGAATACGTTGGGCGCTAATCTGTAGTAGAAATATGGCTCAAGGTGGGGCAGCCAAGATCGGTTGCCCCACCACTTCCACTAAATACCTTCCCGCGTGGCTCACGACACTTCTGTGGGCCGGGACAGCGGCCCTTGCGGCGCAAACTCCCGACACTCCTTTAACGGCGCTCGCCGACCTGTTAGACGCTTCCGAATCGCCTACTCAATCCGCTCTCCTAGCCCAACACCTCTCCCTAGTAGATTCCCAGCTCTTTCACTTCTGTCAAGATCGCGGCGCTCAGTATCTCTCTGCTGCCAACCCGAGCCGCGCCCTGCGTAGCTATTCATCGGCGCTGGCCGTCGCGATCAAGTTAGAGGATCCATTGGCGGTCGCTCAGGCCTACTCGCAAATTGGTCTTGCCGAATACCGGCAAGGCCGCATGCTGGAAGCCTTGCAGGCTTACCAGAATGGCTTGCAAGCGGCTCAATCCAGCGGTGCCCAACCGCAGGTGGCGGAGCTGCTGCGCAGGATCGGCGTGGCCGAGCGCGCTTTGGGAGACATGACTGCGGCCTCCGCAGCGGATGAGCAGAGCTTGGAAATCTTCCAGCGCCTGGACGACAAAATGGGCGTGATCAAAGTCCTGAACGGGATGGGAAACTCCCACGCCCGCCTGGGAGAGCTTCGCCAGGCTGCTGAAAATTTCCAGCAGTGCTCCCGGTTGGGCAAGGCTGCAGGCAGCAAAGAAATCGTCGCCGCGGCTACCGAAAGCCTGGGCAACGTGTACTCGATGCAGGGCGATACGGCGCTTGCGCTCACCTACCTCGAGAAGGCACTCATTCTCAAGAAAGAAGCGAACGCCAGCAAGCGCGACTTGGCTACGTCTTACGTGAATCTGATCGCGGGGTATCGCCAAGTGGGCCGCTACCAAGACGCGCTGCGGGCCGCCGATCGCTGTCTGGCGCTCGCCAGGGAAGAGCGCGATGAAGCCACCGCAGGGTACGCCCTGCTGAATCGGGCGCATGTTTACCAGGAAGCGCATCGGTATCGCGAATCGCTCGCAGACGCTTTCGCCAGTCTTGCAATTCACGAGAAAAACAAGACACCGATTGAGGTGGCCGCCTCCCTCAACCTGATCGCGCGGATAGAACTAGACCTGGGCCGCAACCCGAGCGCACTCGATACCGCTCGCCGGGCCAGCGAAATAGCTCGTCAGATCTCGGCGCCAGATTTGCTATGGCAGGCTCTTGAAAGCGAGGCCATTGCTCTCACCCGCCTTCACCAATCCCAACTTGCCCTGGCCGCCTACGCCGAGGGAGCAGCTACGGTAGACACGTTGCGGCAACGGTTAGCGGGAGGCGAGGCGCAAGGACTGGAGTTCCTTCGCGACAAGATGAATCTCTACTACGGCTTGATGGAGGGAAGCATCCAGCTAGGCCAAGCCGAGGAGGCGCTGAAGGTTGCAGAGCGGGCCAAGTCGGGTCTAATTCTGGATGTGTTGCGAGCCGGGCGCGCGCGGATCACAACCGCTATGACGCTGGCCGAACAACACAGAGAGCAGGAACTCGCGGCCAGGCTTTCAACAGTCAAGACACCGGCTGCCGTCCGAGATCTGGAAGCGTTTCGGTCCGAACTCTATGCGGCTCATCCTGGACTGAAGGTGAGGCGGGGCATCTGCGATCCCGTTTCCGTAGAGGCTGCCGCCTCGCTGCTGCCCGACACGCGAACGGCGTTGCTTGAGTTTGCGGTAGCGCCTGCTGCTACGTATCTGTTCGTCATATCCCGAGACGGTGCGGGCTCGCCGAAATTGGAGCTTCATAAGCTCCCCTGGAAGCAAGAGGATCTGGCTCGAGAAGTGGAAGCGTTCCGCCTGAAACTGGCTTCGCGCGATTTGTCGTATCGCCCCGCGGCGGCTTCGTTGTACAGGCGGCTCTTGGGTCCTGCCGCCGAGGCGCTGAAGAACAAAACGCTGCTCGCGATCGTCCCGGATGGACCGCTCTGGAGCCTGCCGTTTCAGGCTCTGCTGCAGCCGAATGGCCGTCACGTGATCGAGGACAAAGCCGTTTTCTACGCTCCTTCCTTTACCGTTCTCGTCGAAATGGTTCGGTCGCGCAAGCCAGTGCTCCAGGGCGCGAGAACCCTGCTGGCCATGGGCGATCCGCAGGTCAAGCTGGGGAGCGCGGCACGGGAGGTGGCGGCGCTTGGCCGATTGTACGGAAGCGGGTCCGTCACGCTTACCGGCACCGCCGCATCCGAGTCTCAGTGGAAGGCTCTTGCTCCGCAACACCGCATTCTTCATCTCGCCACCCACGGAGTGTTGAACAGCGCAAATCCGCTGTACTCGTACGTGCTCTTAAGCCCCGGGCAGGGAGAGGATGGCATCGTGGAGGCGCGCGAAATTCTCGATCTCGATCTGAAGGCCGAACTCGTAGTGCTGTCGGCTTGCGAAACGGGCCGCGGAGGCTTCCGCCATGGAGAGGGCTTGGTGGGTTTGAGTTGGGCTCTGATGGTGGCAGGCAGTCCGGCGTCGCTCGTCAGCCAATGGAAGGTGAACTCGGCAAGTACTACGGATCTCATGTTGGCGTTTCATCGCGCGCTGAAGCAGCACTCCGTAACAGGACTGGGCGGCAAGGCTGGGGCTCTGCGCGCGGCCTCGCTGCAAATCATGAAGAGCGTGGAGTTTCGCCACCCGTTTTACTGGGCTGGATTCGTGCTGGTCGGCGACGGTTACTAAATCCTCTCCGGTGATAGGATGGACAGTTCCATGCTGACTCGTCGTCAATTCCTTCAAACCGCCACTGGAGCCGGTTGCATCTTCGCGGCTCCTTATCAGCGCCTCGCGGCAGCGCTCAAAAATAAAGTGAAGATCACCGACGTCAAGTGCATGATTGTGCGCGGCACGTGGGATTGGAACTTAATCAAGATTGAAACCGACTCGGGCTTATACGGGATCGGGGAAGCCTATTGGGGCTGGGGCGTGAAGGATCTGGTCGTCAACAAGATGAAGGGCATCATCGTGGGTGAAGATCCGCTCAACGTGGACAAGCTCTACACGAAGATGCTGATGCAAAGCGCCGGAGCGGGCGCGATCGGCGGCGTCACCATGAC
>JANXQZ010000174.1 GCA_025353235.1 Bryobacterales bacterium | reverse complement strand
ACTGATCGCAGCAGAAGAAGAAATCAGGGTGTTGCGGTACAAATGGGCGAAATGGTAAAGACTAATCTCTGACGATCTTGCGCAGACGCTTTAATCGGCTTCTCAACTCGTCAGTGGCCTCGTTCACTTCATTCATATCGTAGATTACTCGCGGGGTCATGAACACAATCAGCTCGGTTCGCTCCTTCGTAGTAGAACGACCCCCGAAAATCGCCCCAACATAGGGGATCCTTTGCAGGCCGGGAATGCCGCTGGTGCTGAGCGTCGATTTCTCGTCGATGATACCGGCGATTGCGATTGTGTCTCCATCCTGAACGGTCACCTGCGTTTGCACGGTTCGCTTGGAAAACGAAGGCGACTGGATCGCGCCTGGGGCGGCCGGAATAGGACTGCTCACGTCTTGATTCAGGATCATCGTAACAATTCCGCTCGGATTCACACGCGCCAGAATATTGAGCGTGACGCCGCTTTGGCGGTCGGAGATGGTGTTCGCAAATGCCGAACTTCCGCCCACTTGCACTCCGGTTACCGCCTGAGATGTCAGCGTAGGAACTTCGTCGCCTACGTTGATGGAGGCCGGGATGCTATCGGTGGCGATAATGCTGGGCGCGGAGATTACTTTTGAGCGTCCCTCCGTTTCCTGGAGTTGGAGGAACCCAAGCAATTCGCGGCTCTGTCCGACCAGTGCTCCCGCCGAGAGCTGCGTGACGCCGCCCACCAGTTGACCTAGAAGCTGGCGAGTGCTGAGGGACGGGGTTGTCCCCGCCGAGGCGGCGGCGGCTCGTTTCTGGAGAAAAGCCGTCACCCCGCTCGCGAATGCGCCGGTGAGGTTGACTTCGTAGATTTTCGCCTCGATCAGCACCTGTCTGGGCGCAACGTCGATTTGCTTGAGAAGCTTCAGAATGCCTTCGTACTGCTGCGGCGTGGCTTGGATCAGCAGCGTGTTATCAAGCGGATTGGGAATGATGCGCGGCAGCATCCCTTGCCCCCCGCTATATTGGCCCGAGCCCAGATAGGCACCGGTCAGATCCGTTCCCGGGACCGATGTGCCTGGAACGCCGTTCGCGACTCCGCCGGTGGATCCCGAAACGTTTGAGGGCGGGGGTGCGGGCGCGAAACCGCCATTCGGATATCCGCCCGCGCCGCCTCCGCCGTAAGGGCTGCCGTATCCGCCGCCGCCACCGCCTCCGTACTGACCGCCGCCAAATTGTCCTCCGCCGCCGTATTGACCGCCGCCGAATGCTCCGCCACCGCCATACTGTCCACCACCAAATCCGCCCCCACCGCCAAATTGTCCTCCGCCACCGTAACCACCGCCATAGCCACCTCCGCCATAGCCGCCACCGTAACCGCCGTAAAGCTGCATGATGGCACCGCCGACCAGCTGAGCTTGTCCATACTTCACCCGGTACACGTAGTTGTCAACGGATCCCGCAGTGATCTTCACCGGCACATCCAGTTTCTTGATCCACTTCTCCACTTCGATAAAAGCGCCGGGGTTGGGAGCGATTGCGATAATCGTGTTGATGCGATTCACCGGAATGAACTTGATCGGCGCATTCTTATCGTTCAGCGAAATCCCCTTGACGATGCTGTCCAGTTCCTTGGCCATATCGCTCGGCTGGCTGTTCTT